>JBBQDE010000237.1:0-5189 GCA_038319425.1 Gemmatimonadales bacterium | reverse complement strand
CGACCACGGCACGATGTCGATGCGCTCGCCGCCCAGCTCGTTGACCACCGTCTGCACGCGCGAGCCCTTGAGGCCAACACACGCGCCCACGGGATCGATGCTGTCGTCGCGCGAGAACACCGCAATCTTGGTCCGACTGCCCACTTCGCGAGCCGTCGCCCGGATCTCGACGATGTTCTGCTGGATCTCCGGCACCTCGAGCCGGAAGAGCGCCTTCACGAAGAGACCGTCGGCGCGGCTCAGGATGAGGCGAGGCCCCTTCGGTGTCTCCTCGACCCGCTTGAGCACAGCGCGGATGGGCTCTCCCTGGTGGAAGTGCTCGCGATGGTTCTGCTCACGATACGGGATGATGGCCTCCGCCTCGCGGAACTTGTTGAGCATGACCACCAGCTTGCCGCGCTCGATCTGCTGGATCTCGCCCGACAGCAGGTCGCCGACGCGCGAGGCGAACTCGTCGCGGATCTTGGTGCGCTCGCCCTCGCGGACGCGCTGGATGATGCGCTGCTTGGCGGCCTGGATGGCGGCACGGCCGAACACGGTGAAGTCCAGCGGCTCCTCCATCACGTCGCCGGGCTCGAACCCCTCGTCGAACAGCTTCGCCTCGTCGAGGGCGATCTCGCGCGCCGGATCCTCGACGCTGACCACGACCGTCTTGAGGACGGTGATCTTGATCTCGCCCTTGGCGTCGTCGATGTCGACCTCGGCCTGCACGGTCGGGCCGTACTTCTTCGCGAGCGCGGCCATGAAGCCATCCTGCAGGAGTCCGTAAAGCTCCGTGCGGTCGAGCTGCTTCGAGTTCGACAACTCACGGAACGCGGCCAACATCTCTGCGGAACCGACCATTACAGACCTCGCTGATTAAAGGATCGTCGAGACGATCCGTACCTGAATTTATGAGAATCGAAACGCCAGCCGCGCCTCCTGGACCGCGGCGAGCGGAATCCGCTTCGCCTCGCCGCGTTCCGGGCGCAGGGTGACGGCCGCGGGGCCATCCTCCTCGTCCAGGGACACGATCTCCCCTTCGAACCGACCACCGAACTCGGGCGCCAGCACATTGGCCCACCGCCCGACGAACCGCCGCCATTCGGCTGGCGTCCGCAACGGGCGCTCGCCAGGTGACGACACCTGCAACACATATCGTTCCGACACCAGCGCTCCGGCGTCCAGACGCGCCTCGAGCGCGCGAGAGGCCCGCGCGCAATCCTCGACCGTCACCTTTTCGCCGTCGCGGCGATCGATGCGCACCTCAAGCACGGGCCGTGAGCGCGTGCCGCCCCTGCGGAGCTCGACGAGATCGAATCCAATCTCATCAAGACCTTCGCTGACAACATGTTCCAGCTCTTCGTTCATGTTGTCTCTAGGCAACGTCCGAGAATAAAAAAATGTGGGGAACCTCCCCCACATTTCGCGGACGGCCCGAAGACGCCCACACATTCATAGTAAGGGGCGACCGGGCGATGGTCAAGTTACGGCCGCTTGGGACCGCTGGTTCAACGCGCCGCGAACACCACGCCCAGCTGCCGTCCGGCGTCGCCCGCACGATGCGAAAAGAACCGATCGTTGTCGCATCTCGTGCAGGACGGGCTCACCGAGATCTCGCGAACGCCGAGCGCCCGCGCGTGATCGGCGATGACCGCGCGAAGGTCGACCGGCGTGGGCCGGCCGGGGTCGCGGCCGGTGAGCTGGGCGAACACGTCGGAGCTCACCTCGTAGCAACGCCCGCAGATTGCGGGGCCGCAATGCAGGCGAAGGTCGGCCGGCCGATGGCCGAGCGCGACGAATTCGCGGACGGCGACCTCGGTGATCCGCGCAACGGTGCCCCGCCATCCGGAATGCAGCGCCGCCGCCGCGCCGCACGGATGCGCGATGAACACCGGCACGCAGTCGGCCACCGTCACGGCCATCGCGGTGCCGGGTTCGGGGCTCACATGCCCATCAGCCTCGGGCCCGCGCAGGAACCCCTGCCAATCACCCCCGTGCTGAAGCACGGCGCTCCCGTGCACCTGAAACGCGGTGGCCAATCGTACGGCCGAGCCGCCGAGGCGTGCGCGGAGCGCACCCCAACGGGCGGTGACGTCGCGCACCGGTTCCTCGGTCTGCATCCCGAAGCTCCCGACGGCCCGCCCCGTGGTGAACGCCATGACGCCGAAGTCGGCGAAGTGCTCGACGACCTCCGATCCCGGCGGCACCCCGATGGTGAGACGAGAAGATCCCCGCGCGCCGGCGGCCGGCGTCGCGCTCACGTGGACCGGCGTTCCTCGATGCGCTCCACCTTGGCGCCGAGCGCGCGCAGCCGCTCATCGATGCGCTCGTACCCGCGCTCGATCTGCCCCACGTTGTCGATGGTGCTCTCACCCTCGGCGCACAGCGCCGCCACGAGCATCGCCATGCCCGCCCGTATATCGGGGGATTCGACGCGTCCGCTGTGCAGCTTCGTGGGGCCGACCACCACCGCACGATGCGGATCGCAGAGCACGATGCGCGCGCCCATTCCGATCAGCTTGTCGACGAAGAACAGCCGCGACTCGAACATCTTCTCGTGGATGACGATGACCCCCTCGCACTGCGTGGCAGTGACGAGGGCGATGGACATCGTATCCGCCGGGAACGCCGGCCAGGGCTGATCTTCGAGCTTCGGCACGGCGCCGCCGAGATCGCTGCGGATCTTCATCTCCTGATTGCCTGGCACGAGGAGATCGTCCCCGACCACCTTGCAGACGACGCCGAGGCGCTCGAAGCCCATGAGCGTGGAGCGCAGGTGCTCGACGCCGGCGCGCTCGATCGTGATCTCGGAGCGGGTCGCGGCGGCCAGCCCGATGAAGGAGCCGACTTCGATGTGATCCGGTCCAATCTCATGCGTGCAGCCATGAAGCGGCCGGCCGCCGTGGATGGTGATCGTGTTCGTGCCGATCCCCTCGATGCTCCCGCCCATCGCGACGAGAAAGTGCGCGAGGTCCTGGACGTGCGGCTCGCTGGCCGCGTTGCGGAGCACGGTGGTGCCCTCGGCCGCGACCGCGGCGGTGAGCGCGTTCTCGGTGGCCGTCACGCTCGGCTCATCGAGGAAGACATCGGCTCCCTTCAGCTTCTTCGCCTTGAGAATGAAGGCCTCCTCGAGCGCGAAGGTGGCCCCGAGCTGCTGGAGGGCGAGGAAGTGGGTATCGACGCGGCGACGGCCGATGACGTCGCCTCCTGGGGGCGGCAGCTCGAGCTCGCCGCAGCGCGCGAGCAGCGGTGCGGCGAGCAGGATCGAGGCCCGGATCTTCCGGCACAGCACCGGATCGAGCTCCTTGGCGTGCAGCGACTTCGCGTGGATGGTGAGCGCGTTGCGGCTCGTCCACTGGGCGTTCGCGCCCACGGAGTTGACCAGCTCCACGAGGTGCTCGACGTCCTTGATGCGCGGGACGTTCGTCAGGTGCACGGGCTCGTCGCACAGGAGTGCGGCGGCGACGATGGGCAGGGCGGCGTTCTTGTTGCCCGAGGGACGGATCCGGCCGGAGAGCTTGGCCCCCCCCTGGACGACGAACTGCAATGCGTTCATGCGGCGGCGTGCGATGAGACGGGGCCGTGGCGGAGCGCCGGGGCCCAAGGAAGATTCGGGAAACATCCCCGGGGTGCGCGCGAGCGTCAAGTCACGCGCGACGCTCCGCACTGCACCCTTCGCGCCGTCCTCGTGACCGCGCACACGCGTGACGGCGACCTGACGTGACGCGGCGCACTGCTTGACACTCCCGCGTCACGCCGGATACGATGCCGGAGCGTCCTACGGTTGGCCTCGCCCTTGCACGAGGCGTCCGTGGACGCTCGCGCCGTGCGCTTGGGCGTCGCGAGCGGCCTTCCCTTCCCGTTCAGGTTGCCGATGACTGTCACGTTCGCGCGCGCCGGCGCGTGGTTGCTGGTGCAGGCAGGACAGTTGCCGCAGCATGCCGACACGGTCCTGATGCGCCAGGTGGGAAACGATCCGGGTTGGTTCGAGACCGCGACGGCCATCGCGAGCGGGCTGATGTCGGTGGCCCTGCTGGTGCTGACGGTTGCGCTCGTGCCGGCGGCGTGGAACTTCCGGAAGAGCTACGCGAAGATCAGTGACCTGCTCGACCGCGTCTACGGGGACGTCAACCCGTTGATGCGGCACGCGAGCGCGATTGCGGACAACGTGAACGACATCACGACGTCCGTCCGCACGGACGTACAGCAGGTGAATGCGACGATCGCGGCCGCGAACCAGCGGCTGCAGCAGGCGGTCGCGCTCACGGAGCAGCGGTTGAACGAGTTCAACGCGTTGCTCGAGGTAGTGCAGCACGAGGCAGAATCGATGTTCGTCGCGACAGCGTCGACGGTGCGCGGGGTGCGCACGGGCGCGGCGGCGCTTCACCATGCAGACGACGAGGAGGACGCGTTCGACGCGCCGCTCCCGACGTCAGAGGAGCTCGAAGATGGCTACGACGATTCCGATGCGACCGAAGCGGGGACCACGCGTCCGCGAGTCCGCCCCCGCCGGCGCGGCTGGGCGTGACGCGCAGTACGACCTGCTCACCGCGGCCCTCATCGGCGCCGCCATCGGCGCGACGGCAACACTCATGCTGCGACGCGGTCCGTCCGGGCAGCGCCCGGTGGCGCCCGTCCTTCGCGGCGCCAAGTGGGCTGGACGCGAAGCTCTCTCCGCCGGCGCGGCCGGCGCCGGCTGGGCCAAGGCTCGCGGCGGAGAGCTACTCGAGCGGATCCCGACCGAAGAGATCGAAGAGAGCGTTCGCGAAACGGTCAGCGAAGCGCGGGACCGCATCGATGGGTTCGTCCGCTCCGAACTCACCGACCTTCGGCGCGCCCTTCGGCGCCAGCGCAAGCGCCTCGGCGTCTAGCGCCATGCATCCGGCACTGGCGCGGATCGGCGGATCGATCGCCGCCGCGCTCGTGCTGCTCGTGCTGCTGCCCGCGACCGCGCACGCGTGGACGCCCGGCACGCACGTCTTCCTCGGCGAAGCCGTGCTCCGGTCGCTCGGCCAGTTGCCGCCCTCCGTGGCCGATCTGCTGCGCGCGTTTCCGTACGACTTCCTGTATGGATCGATCGCGGCCGACACGAGCATGGCCAAGAAGTACGTCCCCACGGGACGCCACTGTCATTCGTGGGCGGTAGGGCTGGAGATCTACGACGCGGCGCCCGACGAGCCGATGCGCGCGTTCTCGCTCGGCTATCT
>JBBQDE010000236.1:0-5202 GCA_038319425.1 Gemmatimonadales bacterium | reverse complement strand
GTGCGTCGCAGGTCGCTGCGCGAGCCGGTGAGCTCGACGTTCGGCTCGCGGTCGGCTACGCCGAGGCGCGCCGTGCCATGCAGCGAATAGCCCGCGCCCAACACCTGGTCGGCCCGCACGCCGAGCGAGAGTCCCTCGATGCGGTTGTAGCGCGGCCGGTCCATTGCCCCAGTCGGTCGCTGCGGTACGAAGTCCGCCTGCGCGCCCATCGACAGCGCGTCGTGGACGAGCGACTCCATCTCCGCCATGTCGGTGCTGGTGAGCGCCTGATCACCGGTGTCGTAGATGGAGGCAGGAAGGTCCGCTGAGTGCGCGAGCTTCACCTTGTCGCAGGTGATGGTCACGAGTACGGGGTTGGGCATCCCCTCGTGTTCGCGAGTGTAGGTCCGGTTCCCCGTGCTGTCGCACTTGAGGCGCGCCGCACGCCGGGCCGCGCGAAGCGAGTCGCGTCCGAGGCGCGTCGTGTCGTCCATGCCGCCCACATGCACCCCGACGCTGACGCCGCGGCGGTTCACGCGATTCATGGAATCCACGACGATGGGCGGCAGCGATGCGCCGGCGTTCACGTTGTCGTACTGATACTTCTGCTCGAGCTTGAACGGCACGCGCACGACGCCCATGCGCGCGCCACCTTCGGCGATCTGCAGGCGCGGCAGCCAGAAGCGGCCCTGATACAGTCCGTACTCCACGCCGATCGCGCTGATCTGCGCCGTCATCGGGAACATCAGCGGCTTCACGAGCAACGGCACGTCGTCGAATGACTTCGGGTCGTCGGCTTTCGCGACGGCCTCGATATCCATCGGCACGCTCATGCGGTACGCCGCGCGCACGAGCTGCCCGCCACTCACGTCGAACCAGAGCGAGCCGACGGCGAGGTTCCACTTCGGCTCGCGCGGACGAACCTTCAGCTCGCGCAGGCGGATGGCCTTTCCATCCGGGAGCCGAAAGGTGACGGAATCGCCCGTCTCGTAGGTGTAGTACGCCTCGGCGCCCTCGGCGAGCGGGTGGACGATGCCGTCGTTCTCGTCCACGGTGGCCCGCGCCACGCTCGAGCCGATCCAGAGCGTCTCGCTGCCGGGGTAGTAGGGGATGGGCGAGATGCTGCCGTCCAGCTCCGCGTCGCCCGACTTGCCGGCGATCGGCATGACGGTGCGCGATCCCGTCACGTCCACATACGCCCCGATGCCGCGGCGCCAGCGCACGTGGGTGGCGTCCTCCGTGCGGAAGGCGAGCCGGTCGCGGCCGAACTTCGCGAAGCCGAGTCCGGCCGAGATGCGCTGATACGTCGTGGCGTCGTACGACGCGAGCGCCGAATCCTGGCGGAGGCGCGCATCGCGCGCGAGCAGGAGCAGGGCCCGAGCCGGCGCATCCTTGTAGGCGGTGGCCAGATGCTCGGACGTCACGGCCGTGCGCTTCGGCGGCTTCCGCTCCCGACGCCGGCGGCCATGGATCTCGGTGGTGGAGTCGCGAACGACCGTGTCGGCGATGGCCGCGGGTGCGATTGGTGCGTGGGGCGCCGTGGCGGGGACCTGCAGCAGCGCGGCGACGAGATGAGCGAACATGCCGGACGACCCTGGGCAGAGGGAGAGGTTCCCATTCGTACGTCGGCCCCGGGCAAAGGTTTCCACCGGCTGCCTTGCGCGCGAGCGTGACCGAGGGCGAACCTCATGCTCCCTCCGATTCATTCATCGTCCATCGCCCATCGCACATGCGTCTCACCGTTCGCCTCACCGGCCTGCTGCTCGTCCTTCCCGTTGCGCTTCATGCCCAGGGTGCCGCGCCCATCCGGCCCGTGGACTGGGCGGCGATGCAGGGCGAAGCGGTGGAGGTGCTTCGGCAGTATCTCCGCATCGACACGTCGAATCCGCCGGGCAACGAGCTGGCAACGGCGCGCTTCCTCAAGGCGCTGCTCGAGAAGGAGGGGATCGAGGCGACGATCCTCGACACCGCGGAGCTCGGCGCCGGCCGCGCGAATCTCTACGCGCGCATCAAGGGGAACGGCAGCAAGCGGGCGATCGCGCTGGTCCAGCACATGGACGTGGTGCCCGTCACTCCGGCGTACTGGAGCGTGCCTCCCTTCTCCGGCGACGTGAAGGACGGGTTCATCTACGGCCGCGGCGCACTCGACATGAAGAGCGAAGGCGTGGCGCACCTCATGGCGCTCATCGCGCTCAAGCGGAGCGGCGTACCTCTCACGCGCGACATCGTGTTCGTCGCCAACGCCGACGAGGAGCTGGGGAGCACGGGCGGCATCACGTTCGTGGACAAGCACGCCGATCTGCTCAAGGACGTGGAGTATCTCTTCACGGAGGGCGGTGCCAACGTCTACCGGAACGGAAAGCTCGAGTACTACAGCGTTGGCGTAGCGGAGAAGCGCACGTTCTGGCAGAAGCTCACGGTGAAGGGCACGCCCTCCCACGGCTCGCGTCCGACGCGCGCCAATCCGGTGCCTCGGCTCGTCGCCGCGCTCGACCGGATCGCGCGGTACGACACGCCGCTGCACGTGACGCCAGGTGTGGAGAAGTTTTTCCACGACATCAGCCGCAACTATGCCGGACGTCAGGCGGCCTGGCTCGTGGACGTGAAGCAGGCGCTCGGCGATTCGACGGCGCGCGAATGGATCCTGAGCGACGTCTACTGGAACGCGATCCTGCGCAACACGATCTCGCTCACGGGCCTCACCGGCTCGAACAAGACCAACGTCATTCCCGCCGAGGCGAGCGCCGAGATCGACATCCGGTTGCTGCCGGACCAGAGTCCCGACTCGATGCTCGCCACGCTGAAGCGCATTGTGGCCGATACGGCCGTGCATTTCCAGACGCTGCTGCAGCCGAAGGCGCCGTTCGAGAGCCCGGTGAATACGGAACTCTTCCGCGCGGTCGAGCGCGCAGCGAAGGAGCGCGACCCAAACGTGTTCGTGACCAGCTCGATGATGACGGGCGCCACGGACCGTCCGAGCTACCGCAAGCTCGGGATCATCGCGTACGGGCTCGACCCCTTCCGTGTCGAAGCAGCCGACGAACAGCGCGGCGTGCACGGCAACGACGAGCGGCTGTCGGTCGAGAACGTCGGGTTCGGGGTGAAGTTCCTGTACGACATCCTGCGGTACGCGCAGTAAAACACTGGCGCCCTACCCATCACATTGCGGGTCGCGCGATCTGCAGCGCATTCCAGATGAGCGGGAACGTCGCCATCGACTGTGCGCGGTATTGCGGCCGGAAGCCGAACAGCACCACGTGGCCGTTGCCGCGCTTCACGTCCACCAGCGCGGCCCTTCCCGCCAGACGCGGCGCGCCGAGCAGCCAGCCACTCGCCAGCGGATCGCCCGACGCGGCGTAGCGCGCCACGACGGTCGCCCGGGCAGGATCGGTGACGTCGAAGGTCGGCGAACCCTCGAACCACACCACCGACTGCGGCGCGGTCAGTCCGGCGGTCAACGCATTGCTGCGATCGAAATCCACCGCGATCAGCGAGCCGGGCGCGTAGAAGTCGGTCGGCCGCACGCTGGCCAGCACGTCCTTCACCGGCAGCTGCAGGGCCTCGATCGCGTATTCGCTCGCGTCGTTGAAGGCGAGCACGGTGCCGCCGCCGTCCACGAAGGCGCCGAGCGCCGCGGCACCGGCGTCGCCGAGCCCGCCCTTGAGCGAGTCCGGATAGTTGCCCGCCGGCCCGCGAGCGATGATCCGCGCATTCTGATCGGGGATGATGATCGCATCGAAGCGAGACGCGAGATTGCCGGCGCGAACGTCCCGCGCCGTGACGAGCGTGAATGGGATGCGGTACTGGTCGAACACCCAGCGCGTCCACCCTTCGTCCATCGACGCCGACGCGTTCTTGAAGATCGCGATGCGCCGCGTCCGCCCGTCGCTCAGTCCCGACGCGACCCATCGTGTGGTCGGCACCGGCGCGAGCGCGGTGGTCGCGGCGGTGACGGAATCGGGGATCATCGCGACGTCGAAGCCGTACAGCAGCGGCAGCGTGTGTGCGGTGACGTCGTACGGACGCTTCGGCGGGCCCCCCGGGTACTCGTGCAGGTCCGGGTAATGTTGTGTCTCGAGCAGCGACTTGGCGAACGCGCCGTACGGCTGCGCGGTGTGGATCACGTAGCTGCCGGCGGGAAAGCTGCGGCCGTTGGCCGTGAACGCGCTCGCGGCCTGCCGGATCTCCACCTGGCCGCGCTGCAGGATGCGCAGCGCCGCGTTGACGGCCGTGTCGCGCGCCGGCTGTGCCGGAATCACGATGGACGCGGGCCAGTACGCGCGGCCGGCCGCATGCTGGCCCGCCACGGCGTTCCGCTGCACCTGCGAGTAGCTCGACAACCAGAGCGCGCGGTCGTCCGCCGCCTGCGCCATCAGCGCCCACGAAGCCGCGGTCTGGTACTTCACGATGTCACCGATCCCCCACGCGCCGCCGTTCCACTTCGTGAGGAAGTCGACGCCCGTCACCTTGGGATCGACGTTGTAGCCGGGCCGCAGCGAGTCGTAGCTCACCCGAATCGGCGAGGCGAGCTGCGCGCTGGCCGTCTCCGTCAGGATGCGGATGGCGCCGTGATAGTGCTGGTACGCGCGCGCCGGCGTCCATGCGTCGTACGAGGTGTTGTTCGCGATGCCGGTGAGGCCCTGCGCCGTCATCCGCCACGTCATGGACTTTCCCATCTGCGCCACGCCGGCCATCAGGATCGGGTCGATGTTGGGCTCGACAGGATCCATGTAGGGCGGGATGAAGATGCGCGACCCGCTCGATCCCTGCTGATGAATGTCGTTGACGATCTGCGGGTGATACGGGGAGTACAACGAGTCGATCACCATCCGCGTCTCGGCCTGGGTAAAGGCGTACCAGTCGCGGTTGTTGTCGTGTCCCGTGTAGTAGTGGTAGAGCGACGGCGGGCCGCTCCCCTCCCACGCCGTACCGATCGAGCTGCGATACCAGTCGCCCACGATGTCCACGCCGTCGGGATTGAGCGACGGCACGAGGATCGTGAGCGTGTTCTTGCGGATCGATCGCGATTCCTCGTCCTCGCCCGTCACCAGGCGATGCGCCAGCACCAGTGGCGTGAGGATGCCGCCTACCTCCGTGGAGTGGATGCTCGACGTCACGAGCACGACGACCTTGCCGTCGCGCTCGAGCGCCGTGCGCTCCGCCGCTGTCGTGAGGCGCGGGTCGGCGAGCCGGCGCGCCGCATCACGCACCTTGCCGAGGTCC
>JBBQDE010000235.1:0-5232 GCA_038319425.1 Gemmatimonadales bacterium | reverse complement strand
TCAGCCGCTTCGCCGGCCTCGGTGTGCGGCGGCCGCGTCGCATCGAGCGTCGCGTCGTACGTGCGGTTCTTTTTCGGCTTCGCGGCGGCCGCGGCCGCCTGGGTCTTGCGCAGCAGAGCCTTGAGCTGGGCGTCGTTCATGTGCGCTCCTGAGAGACAGTTGACTCACGAAAGCTACCACCGATGACGGCTGGAGTCACGTCGGCGATCGACTCATACCTTCATCAGACGGCTGAGTCGAGCTCCACGTAAATCCGGTAGAGTCGCTCCACTTCCTCCGGCAGGTCGAGGCAGACGCCTTCGTGCACCGCGGAGCTCTGGAGCACGTCGGACCGCGGAGCCGTGAGCCAGTGAAACCGTTCGGACGGAGGCGCCAGTGCCACCGGACCCGTCGCGGCGTCGCCGGCGCAGATCGCCTCGCTGGCGAGCAGGTAACGGGCGAGCAGTTCCGCGTCCATTCCTGGCAACCGCGCTCGAAGCGCCGCCACATCGGTGAGCACCCGGAGGCCGATGAACTCCGCGGCGCGCGCGTGCAGCACGACGCCAACGTTCACGAACGCGCCGAGATGCACGCGCGGCACGACCCGGAGCACGGCGAAATCGTAGTCCAGCTCAGGGAGGCCCCTCATCGCCGGGCCTTGAGATGAAGGGGCGGCTCGAGCCGTACCTGCCCTTGCGCATCGATCGCCTGGGCGAGGAACGCGCGCGGGCCAGCCAGACGCGTGGTGAGGTACCGCTCGTAGCGGGCTCGCGCCTCCTTGGCCGTGGCAAAGTCCGTGGCGCCCGAGGCGGCGTCGACCAGCAGCGAGTCCGGCACGTCGGCGACCGCGTCGCGGATCGCGCCCTCGTGCAGCACGGCGGCGCATTCCCGATCCGCCTCGGCCAAGTCGCCACTCAGCGCGAGCAGCACGTGAGAGCGAATGAGGGGAAACGCGGTGCGCGTGCGCTCCTCGTCCGTGGAGGCCCAATCGTGGTGCGCGTAGAGCGCCGCGCCATGATCGATCAGCCACGGACGCCGCTGCCAGACGAGGAGGTTGGGATTGCGCGCGGTGCGATCGGGGTTCGTGGTGAAGGCGTCGAGCCAGACGATGCGTGCCGCGAGGTCGGGAGTGACGAGCGAGCCCGCCGCGGACAGGTCGAAATTGAACGCGCCGTCGAGGTAGCGCATGCCGACGTTGATGCCGTGACTCCGGCGCAGAAGATCCTGGATCTCGGGGTCGGGCTCGCTGCGGCCAAAGCGTGACGACACCTCGACCAACGCGAGCGCCGGCACTGGCAGTCCGAGACGCAGGGCCAGCCCGCCGACGATGAGCTCCGACACGAGCACCTTCGTCCCCTGCCCCGCGCCGCGAAACTTCACGACGAACAGCCCACCCGCGTCGGTATCGACGACCGCTGGAAGCGACCCGCCTTCGCGCAACGGCTGGACGTAGCGCGTGGCGTGGAATGTCGGGAGCGACGACACTACCGCATCACATCGGTCTCGTGGCGATCGCCGTGGCTCGGCGGCTCCGAGATGACGAGAAACTGCACGTCGGACGTGGTGTCGTTGATGGCCTGGTGCGCCGTGCCCGGCGGCAGCTCGATGCCCGAGCGGGCCGGGAGGCGATGGGTCTCGCCCTCCACCTCGAGCGTGAGTGTGCCTTCGAGCACGTAGAAGAACTGGCGGGCACGGGCGTGCCAGTGGCGCTGCTCGGTGGTGCCCGGCGGCATTCGCTCTTCGATCACGCTCAGGTTCTGGGCGCGCACGAGATGCCATCCCTCGCACCCTTCGCCCCAGCCGTACTGCTGACCAACCGATTTCGACGTCGGCTGCGGGATCATCGGTATTGCTCCGCTCGTTGTTCAACGCTGCTGCAAGATGGCGCGCGCGCGCCAAGTGAGCCAGCACACACCGGGCCGGGCCGGGGAAAGCGCCCCTGAAATCTGCCTAACATCTTGTCGTTGCTACGGTTAAGCCAATTCACCCCGCGTTGACGGGAGGGGGAATACCGACTACTTTACTCTCCTATCGCCGCCGCGTCATCAGGTCCGGCTTGGCGATGTCAGTTCTTCTGGTCGGAGATGCGCGTCATGAGCTCGTCCATCGAAATGCTGGTCAATCGGGAGTATCAGTACGGCTTCGTCACCGACGTCGACGCGGACACGATCCCACCCGGACTGAGCGAGGACGTCGTCCGCCTCATCTCCGCGAAGAAGAGCGAGCCTGCCTGGCTGCTCGACTGGCGGCTCAAGGGCTACCGGCGCTGGCTCACGATGAAGGAGCCACACTGGCCCAACGTCAGCTACCTGCCGATCGACTATCAGGACCAGTCGTACTACTCGGCCCCCCGGTCGGTGACGCCGCTGCAGTCGCTCGACGACGTTGACCCTGAGCTGCTGCGCACCTACGAGAAGCTCGGCATTCCGCTCAACGAGCAGAAGTTCCTCTCCGGCGTGGCCGTGGACGCGATCTTCGACTCCGTCAGCGTTGGCACGACGATGAAGACCGAGCTCGCGGAGCTTGGCATCATCTTCTGCTCGCTCGGCGAAGCGGTGAAGGAGCATCCGGCGCTGGTGCAGAAGTATCTCGGCTCCGTGGTGCCGCACTCGGACAACTTCTTCGCGGCCTTGAACGCCGCCGTCTTCAGCGACGGTTCGTTCGTGTACGTGCCGAAGGGCGTCCGCTGCCCGATGGAGCTCAGCACCTACTTCCGCATCAACGCGGAAGGAACCGGGCAGTTTGAGCGCACGCTCATCATCGCGGATGAAGGCTCGTACGTGAGCTACCTCGAGGGGTGCACGGCGCCGAAGCGCTCGACCAACCAGCTCCATGCCGCGGTCGTCGAGCTGGTGGCGCTCAAGGACGCGACCATCAAGTACTCGACCGTGCAGAACTGGTACGCCGGCGACAAGGAAGGAAAGGGCGGCATCTACAACTTCGTGACAAAGAGGGGTAAGTGTCAGGGAGCCAATTCTAAAATTTCGTGGACGCAGGTCGAGACAGGCTCGGCGATCACCTGGAAGTACCCGAGCGTGATCCTCCAGGGAGACAACTCGACCGGCGAGTTCTATAGCGTGGCGGTCGTCAACAACCGCCAGCAGGCCGACACGGGAACGAAGATGATCCACATCGGCCGCAACACGAAGTCGAACATCGTGAGCAAGGGCATCTCGGCGGGCAAGGGACAGAACAGCTATCGCGGGCAGGTGAAGGTGATGCCGAAGGCGGAGGGCGCGCGCAACTACACGCAGTGCGACTCCATGCTGGTGGGCAACGAGTGCGGCGCCCACACCTTCCCGTACATCGAGGTCGGCAACAACACCGCCCAGGTGGAGCATGAGGCCTCGACGAGCAAGATCGGCGAGGACCAGATCTTCTACCTGAAGCAGCGCGGGCTCAGCGCCGAGCAGGCGGTGAGCATGATCGTGAGCGGGTTCTGCAAGGAAGTGTTCAAGGAGCTGCCAATGGAGTTCGCGCTGGAAGCGCAGCAGCTGCTCGGCATCACGCTGGAAGGATCGGTCGGATAGTCGATTCGTGGCGGCAGTTCGCAGTTGAAAGGAATTGGAGGAAACCACGGAACGAGCTGGAACGGGCGGATCATTTCGTGAGTGAGAAATTCCCCTCTTCGGCATATCCGCCGGTTCTGCATCTTCTGTGGTTTCCCACCATTGAGTTGCATTTTTTCCCTGCACCTTCGTGAATACGCAAATGCTCGACATACAGAACCTCCGCGCCACCGTCGCCGACAAGGAAATCCTCAAGGGCATCACGCTCACCGTGAAGCCGGGTGAAGTGCACGCCGTCATGGGGCCCAACGGCTCCGGCAAGAGCACGCTCGCGCAGGTGCTGGCGGGGCATCCCGCCTATGCGGTCACCGGTGGGACGGCGACCTACGACGGTGAGGACCTGCTGGCGATGGATGCCGAGGTGCGCGCCCAGAAGGGGGTTTTCCTGGCGTTCCAGTATCCGGTCGAGATCCCGGGCGTGAGCAACGCCTACTTCCTGCGCGCCGCCTACAACGAGATCCGCAAGGCGCGCGGCGAGGAGGAGATCGATCCCATGAGCTTCGCCGACGTGATGGACGAGAAGATGAAGCTCGTCGAGATGGACGGCGACATGCTCACGCGCTCGGTGAACGCCGGCTTCTCGGGCGGGGAGAAGAAGCGGAACGAGATCCTCCAGATGGCGGTGCTCGAGCCGCGGCTGGCGATCCTCGATGAGACCGACTCGGGCCTCGACATCGACGCGCTGCGCATCGTCGCCAACGGGGTGAACTCCCTGAAGCGGCCGGACCGCGCGACGATCATCGTGACGCATTACCAGCGGCTGCTCAACTACATCGTGCCCGACTACGTGCACGTGCTGGCCAACGGGCGCATCGTGCGCTCGGGCGGCAAGGAGCTGGCGTTGGAGCTGGAAGAGAAGGGCTACGATTGGCTGCTGGAGGAGGCGGTCGCGTGATCGAGACGTACCTCGAGGGCTTCGAAGCCTTCTCGCGCAACGGCGGGGCGTCGGCGCCGCAATGGGCGCGTTCGCTGCGCCTGTCGGCGATCGCGCGGTTCGAGGAGCTCGGCTATCCGAACACGAAGAACGAGGACTGGCACTTCACGTCGGTCGCGCCGATTGCCGAGCGTGCCTTCGCGCCCCTCACGTCGGGCACCGGCCGCGTATCGGCTGCGCAGCTGGCGCCGTTCTCCTTCGGCGCGACGGATTGGCACACCCTGGTGTTCGTGAATGGCCGGTTCGACGCCGCGCTGTCGCGGGCGGACGGACTGCCCGATGGCGTGCAGGTGCTGCCACTCGCGCGCGCCTACGACGAGCTTCCGCTGCTCGTCGAGCAGCACATGGGCCGCATCGCATCGATGGACGCCCATACCTTCACGGCGCTCAACACCGCCTTCATCAATGACGGCGCGGTCGTGCACGTGCAGCCGGACATCGAGGTCGTGCGCCCGATCCACCTGCTGTTCGTGAGCGACGCGAGCGCCGTCGACGGCGTGGCACAGCCGCGCAACCTGATCGTGCTCGATCGCTTCGCCAAGGCGACGGTGATCGAGACCTACGCGACAGTCGCGCGCGGCGCCGGTGCCTACTTCACGAACGCCGTAACGGAAGCCACGATTGGCGAGGGCGCGACGCTGACGCACCTCAAACTGCAGCGCGAGTCCGCCCAGGCCTTTCACGTCGGCACGTTCGACGTCCGGCAGGCACGGGACAGCCACCTCGTGTCGTTCAGCTTCGCCATCGGCG
>JBBQDE010000234.1:0-5234 GCA_038319425.1 Gemmatimonadales bacterium | reverse complement strand
AGCTCACGAAGGCGCCCGCTGTTCAGGGGCGCCTTCGTTCGTTCTCGCCTCACAAGTTGCAGGACGCCACGCGCCCGAAGTGCTGGACTCTGCTTGATTTCCGTGCCTGGATCTCCTAGCTTGCTTGAGATGGAAATGCGGCGCGATCGCGCGCCCTGAAGGGGGAAGAACCTCACCTCGTGCGGTCTTCCCCCGTTGCAATGCAGGAGGCCTGGAGGCCACGGAGTCATGGTTCGCGTCAGTCGGGTTCAGCCGGGTAGTATCTGCGACGAGATGGGGATGGTCACCGGCACTGAGCTCCTGACCGTGAACGGCCGCGACCTCGCGGACTTCCTCGACTGGGAGTTCCTCACCGCCGACGAAGAGCTGGTGATCGAGGCGCGGCTGCCGGGCGGCGAGGACATCGTGTACGAGGTGGAGCGTCCAGAAGGTGAGGCGCTGGGCGTGGAGCTGGAGCCGCCTATCATCCGCCGATGCGCGAACCGCTGCGAGTTCTGCTTCATCGAGGGGCTGCCCAAGGGACTCCGGAAGCCGCTCTACGTCCGCGATGACGACTATCGCCTCTCCTTCGCCTACGGCAACTTCGCGACGCTGTCGAACATGAAGGAGCGAGACATTCAGCGGATCCTGGAGTACCGCCTGTCGCCGCTCTACGTGTCCGTCCACGCGACCCCCTGGGAAGCGCGCAAGAAGCTCCTGAACAACCCGCGGGTTCCGAACATCGTCGAGCAGCTCACGCGCCTGGCCGCGGGGGGGATCCAGTTCCACGGGCAGATGGTCATCGTGCCCGGCCTCAACGACGCCGCCGTGCTGGAGCAGTCGCTCGCGGACCTC
Organism: Gemmatimonadales bacterium; assembly: GCA_038319425.1. Taxonomy (GTDB): domain Bacteria; phylum Gemmatimonadota; class Gemmatimonadetes; order Gemmatimonadales; family Gemmatimonadaceae; genus AG11. The sequence continues at coordinate 4,400 of JBBQDE010000234.1, read as the reverse complement.
TACGCCATGGGAGACGCCTGCCTGAGCGTCGCGCTCGTCCCCGTTGGGGTCACGCAGTTCTCCCATCTCTATGACGGCCGCCCGATGGACGCCGAGAACGCCGGGAGGATCCTCGACGCCGTGGAGCGGTGGGAGGCGCGCGCGCTCGCTGAGCGCGGCGATCGGTGGGTATACGGCTCGGATGAGTTGTACCTCCTCTCGGATCATCCGCTCCCTGATGCCGAGCACTACGGCGACTTCTCGCAGATCGAGAACGGCGTGGGTGCCGTCGCCTCGCTCCGTCAGCGCGTGTATGCCGGCCTCGCCGACCTGCCGCGCCTCGACGGTCGCCACATCGGCGTCGTCACCGGCGTATCGATGGCTCCCATCATGCCCGAGTTCCTCGACGCCATCGCCGAGCGCACGGGCGCCCGCTTCACCCTCATTCCGACCGAGAATTCCCTTTTCGGTCCGACGACCACGACCGCGGGGCTGCTGGTTGGCGCCGACATCCGCCGTGCCCTCGCCGACCGTCATGATCTCGATCTCGCGTTGATTCCGGCCGAGACGATCAATGACGATGGACTCTTCCTGGACGAGGAGCGCTTCATCGCGCTCCGTGAGACCTTGCCAATGCCTGTCTTTCCCTCGTACGACTTCATCGACGTGCTCTCCCTCGAGGGCGAGCCGCAGCTGTCTGGCCGGAGCGCCGCGTGAGCGCCCCGGTCGTTGCACTGATCGGACGCCCGAACGTGGGCAAGTCGGCCCTCTTCAACCGCATCATTGGTGAGGACGAGGCGATCGTGTCCGAGGAAGCGGGCACGACGCGCGACCGCCATTTCGCGAAGGCGGAATGGAACGGGCGCTCCTTCTGGCTCGTGGACACTGGCGGTCTCTCGGACGATCCGAACCTGCCGATGGACCGCGAGATCCGGATGCAGGTGGCGACCGCGATCGAGGAGGCCGACATGATGCTCTTCGTGGTGGACGCGAATGCCGGGCTGCACCCGAGCGACCACCGCGTGGCGGAGATGATCCGCGCGACCGGCAAGCCGTGGCTCCTCGTCGCCAACAAGGTGGACGATCCCAGCCGCGTGGACTTCTACGAGTTCTACAACCTCGGCGCCGGCGATCCCTTTCCGGTGTCGGCACAGAACGGGAAGAACTCCGGCGACCTCCTCGACGAGGTGATCCGTCGCCTGCCCGAGAGCCTGCCCGAAGACGAGACGGCGCTGCGCATCGCCGTCGTCGGCCGGCCGAACGTGGGCAAGTCGTCGTTCGTCAACAAGCTCCTGGGGGAGGAGCGACTGGTCGTCAGCGAGATCTCCGGCACCACGCGCGACGCGATCGACACCCCAATGACGTACCACGGCCGAAAGCTGATCTTCGTGGATACCGCCGGCCTGCGGCGCCAGACGAAGATCAACGACGGCATCGAGTTTTATTCCTCGCTCCGGTCGCGCCGCGCGATCGAGCGCGCGAACCTGTGCGTATTGCTCATCGACGCGACCGAGGGAGAGTTCCACAATCAGGACCTCTCGATCGCCAACATGGCATGGGAGGCGGGACGCGGACTGATCGTCGTGGTCAACAAGTGGGATCTCGTGGAGAAGGACGACAAGGCGACGCACAAGTTCGAGAAGAAGGCGCATGAGAAGGCGCCCTTTCTCAAGCATGTACCCTTCCTGTTCACCTCGGCCCTCACGGGGCAGCGCGTGTCCAAGATCCTGGATCTCATCCAGCTCGTGGACGAGCAGTCGCAGGTGCGAATCAGCACGTCGCAGGTGAACGAGCGCCTGGCCGAGCTGCTGGCGCGCCGGCAACCGTCGCAGGCGGCCGGCCGCGAGGTGAAGCTCAACTACGCCACCCAGGTGAGCGTGGCGCCGCCCACCATCGCCTTCTTCGGCAACCATCCGGACCTCGTGGAGGAGCACTACGTGCGCTTCCTCCACAACGGCTTCCGGGAGACGTATCCGTTCACCGGGAATCCGCTGCGCATCCTGCTTCGGCGGAAGAGCGGCACCGAGCGCACCGAACGCACGGCGGCTACCTAGCGTGCACCCTGCGCTCGCGCTCGCCCTTTCGTACGTCGCAGGCTCGCTGCCGTTCGCGTGGCTCGCCGGCAAGGTGGCGGACGTGGATCTTCGCCAGCAGGGGTCCGGCAACCTGGGCGCAACCAACGTCTTTCGCGTCCTCGGCTGGAAGATCGGCCTGGCCGTCTTTCTCGCCGACGCGCTGAAGGGCGCGCTCCCGGTGCTGCTGCTTCCGCATCGCATCGAGAGCCCGATCGACCCGACGCTCTGGGCCATCGGCTGTGGAGTGGCCGCGATTGCGGGCCACGTGCGTCCGCTCTTTCTGCGCTTCCGCAAGGGAGGGAAGGGGGTCGCCACCGCAGCCGGGGTGTTCTTCGCGCTCGCCCCCATCCCGATGCTCGCGACGTTTTCGCTCTTCGTGGCGGTCGTCCTCGCGAGCGGTTACGTGTCCCTCGGGAGCCTGCTGTCGGCCGTCATGCTTCCCACGCTGCTGCTCGTCACGCAGGGTCCGCGTGCGCCATTGTTCGTCGTCAGCCTGGTCATCGCGACGTTCGTGTTCTGGACGCACCGAGCGAACATCGGGCGGCTTCGGCGGGGCGAGGAGCATCGCTTCGGCAAGCGGGGCCGGGCATGAGGGGCCGGGCATGAGGGGGCGGACATGATGCGATGCGCCGTCGTCGGCGCAGGCGCGTGGGGCACCGCGCTGGCGGACGTGCTCGCGCGCAACGGGCACGACGTCGTCTTGTGGGCCTACGAGGCAGACGTGGTGGAGGCCGTGAATCATCGGCACGAAAACAGCCGCTTTCTCGAGGGCGCCGCGCTCGCGCCATCGCTTCGGGCGACGTCGAGCTTCTCCGACGCCCTGGACGACGCGGCGTTTATCTGTATCGCCACGCCGGCGCAGCACCTCCGGGCGATCCTTCGGCAGGCGAAGGCGAGCCTGCCGGCGCGAGCGACCATCTGCGTCGCGTCAAAGGGCATCGAGCGCGACACGCTGGCGCTCATGAGCGACGTGGTGGCTGACGAAGCGCCGGGCCGCCCGGTGGTGGCGCTGTCCGGTCCCAGCTTCGCGGCGGAGGTGGTGGCATGGCAGCCGACGGCCATCGTCGCCGCCTCGGACGATCCGGTGGCGGCGGAGCTGACGCAGGATGCCTTCAGCAACCGCACGCTCCGCGTCTACACCCACGACGACGTCATCGGGGTGGAGCTCGGCGGCTCACTCAAGAACGTGATGGCCGTGGCCACCGGCATCTGTGAAGGCGCCGGCTTCGGCTTCAACTCCCGCGCCGCACTCATCACGCGCGGGCTGGCGGAGATGACGCGGCTCGGCAGCGCGATCGGCGCGCGGCCGGCCACGTTCGCGGGACTCGCCGGCGTGGGGGACCTCGTGCTCACCTGCACGGGTTCGCTCAGCCGCAACCGCGCCGTCGGCATTGCTGTCGGCAAGGGGGCGACGCTGGACGAAGCGCTCGCCGGCAAGGAGACGGTCGCGGAAGGCGTGGCCACGACGAGGAGCGCGCTGGCGCTCGCGGAGCGAGAGGGGGTGGAGATGCCGATCGTGTCGATGGTTCATCGCGTGCTGTTCGACGGGCTGTCCGCGCACCGCGGCGTGACAGAGCTCATGGCACGCGAGCTTCGCGCCGAGCAGGACGCATGAGCGCCGCCGAACCGGTCCAGGAGTTCTTCAGCATCGGAGAGGTCTGTGAGCTCACGGACCTCAAGCCGCACGTGCTTCGCTATTGGGAGAGCCAGTTCCGTTTCCTCAGCCCCGCCAAGAATCGATCGGGCAACCGCGTCTACCAGCGGCGCGAGGTGGAGCTCATCCTTCTCGTGAAGCATCTGCTCTATACCGAGAAGTACACGATCGAGGGCACCCGGCAGAAGGTGGACGAGCAGCGAAAGGGTGGCGAGCTCCGTTCGGCGGCCCGCGCAGCGCTCACGCTCCAGACCCTCGACGCGCTGGAGACGGAGCTGAAGGAGCTCCTGCACGTGCTCGCACCCGACGAGCGTCCCAAGAAAGGGCGATAGCATGCGCTTCCTCGTGACCAACGACGATGGCATTCTGGCCCACGGCATCGAATGCCTCATCGAAGCGGCCGAGCCGCTTGGCGAGGTGCACGTGGTGGCGCCGGATCGAGAGCAGAGCGCGACGAGCCACTCGCTGACGCTGCATCATCCGTTGCGGCCGGTGCGCCGCGCGGAGCGTCGCTGGCAAGTCGACGGCACACCGACCGATTGCGTGATGCGGGCCGTGGAAGCGCTCCTCCCGGAGCGTCCGGACTTCGTTCTCAGCGGCATCAATCACGGGCAGAACATGGGCGAGGACGTGCTGTATTCCGGCACCGTCGCCGCGGCGATGGAAGGGCTGGCGCTCGGGATTCCCTCCAT
>JBBQDE010000233.1:0-5240 GCA_038319425.1 Gemmatimonadales bacterium | reverse complement strand
GACGCGCGAGCGGTCGAGCGCAAGAAGCCGGGCCGTCCGAAGGCTCGCAAGCGCTTCCAGTTCAGCAAGCGGTAGGTGAGGGTGAGAGGGTGAGAGGGTGAAAGGGTGAAAGAGAGGCTGCCCTGCGTTGTCCTTTCTCACTTTCTCACTTTCTCACTTTCTCACTTTCTCACTTTCTCATTGCACTACCCATCCCTCACGCATCCTGAGCCTGCGCCCGGTGTCGACTTCGGTCGATGGACGCAGACGATGACGGATCGCGGTCGACCAACCAATCGGATACACAATGCCTGAGTCACTGCCCAAGCTCGAAGACCTGCTCGCCGCGGGTGTCCACTTCGGACACCAGACGCGCCGGTGGAATCCCAAGATGCGCCGCTTCATCTTTGCGGAGCGCAACGGGATTCACATCATCGATCTCCAGAAGACCCTCCGCCAGATCGAGATCGCGCAGAAGCTCGTGCGCGATGTCGTGCTGCGCGGCGAAAGCGTGCTCTTCGTCTGCACGAAGCCGCAGGTTGCCGGCATCGTGAAGTCCGAAGCCGAGCGCGCGGGCGCCATGTACATCACCGAGCGCTGGCTCGGCGGTCTGCTCACGAACTTCCAGACGGTCAAGAAGCAGCTGCGCCGCCTGAAGGAGCTCGATGCCGGTTCGGTCGAGGGGGGGGAGTGGGCGAACTACACGAAGAAGGAGCGTCTGATGATGACGCGTGAGAAGGAGAAGCTGTCCAAGTACCTCAACGGTATCCGGACGCTCACGCGCACGCCGGGCCTCATGTTCGTCGTCGACGCGAAGAAGGAGAAGATCGCCGTCGCGGAAGCGAACAAGCTCCGCATCCCGATCATCTCGATCGTCGACACGAACGCCGATCCGGATCTCATCACCGTCCCCATCGCCGGCAACGACGACGCGATCCGCTCGGTTGAGCTGATCACGCGCGCCATCGCCGATACGATCGCCGAGGCACGCCGTGAGGCGCCGTCGCGCGACGAGGCCGAGGACGGGAAGGAAGGCGAGATGACGTACAGCTCCGAGCGGGGCACCGAGGCCGCCGGGGATCGCGACGACAAGCGCAAGCGTCGCCCGCGCCGGCGTCGCGCCAAGCCCGAGGCGATCGCGGCCCACCTCAAGGGAACCGACGGCGAGGCCCCAGAGGGCGAGGCTGCCGCGGGCGACGAGCCGGCCGAGTAGCCGGCTCTCGCGCCCCGGGGATGCCCAGGCGGCGTCCCCGCGCCCGACTGGTTACCATTCATGCGCCGCCGGCTTTCCCGGCGGCGTTTCCACGACAGATAAGGACTTGCGAGCAATGGCTGCGTACACCGCCAAGGACGTTTCCGAGCTGCGCCAGCGGACTCAGGCCGGCATGATGGATTGCAAGAAGGCCCTGGAAGAGAATCAGGGGAACATGGACGCGGCCATCGAGTGGCTGCGGATGAAGGGCATCGCGCGCGGTGAGAACCGCGCCGGGCGCGCCGCGTCCGAAGGCAAGATCGTCGCGAAGTCGTCTGCCGACGGCAAGACGGGCGCAATCGTCGAGCTGAACAGCGAGACGGATTTCGTCGCGCGCAACGACGTGTTCGCGCAGACGACCGACCGTATCGCCGCGACATTGCTCGCCGACGGCAAGTCCGACGGCATCGTCACGACGGCCGAAGGGTCGCCCTTGATGAGCGCGAAGTTCGGTGAGTCGGGCACGTTGGCCGAGTCCCTCAAGCAGTTCACCGGCACGATCGGCGAGAACATCGTGCTGCGCCGCTACGCCCGCTTCGGCGGCGCGGGCTCGGTCGGCGCGTACGTGCACCACAACGGCAAGGTCGGCACGCTGGTCGAGCTCGCGGGCATCACCGGCGAGGCCGGACAGCAGCTCGCCCGGACGATCGCCGAGCACGTGACCGCCGGCGTCCCGACGGTGCCGGTGGCCGTGACGCGCGACGACGTGCCGGCGGAGCTCGTGGAGCGCGAACGCCGCATCTTCTCCGAGCAGGCGGCGTCGAGCGGCAAGCCGGCCAACATCATCGAGAAGATGGTCGTCGGCCGCATCGACAAGTATTTCAAGGAAGTCACGCTGCTCGACCAGCCCTGGGTGCGTGACGATGCCACGACGATCAGCGAGCTCGTGAAGCAGGCGGGGCCGGGTGTCGCAATTCGACGCTTCGCGCGCTTCCAGATCGGACAGGAGTAGTCGATCGTGGCCGAGCTCCGCTACCCGCGTGTACTGCTGAAGATCTCCGGCGAGGCACTCGCGGGGGAGCGGGGCTTCGGGTTCGACTTCGACACCATCGCCCGCATCGCCGACGAGATCCAGTCGGTGGTGCGTGCGGGTGCCGACGTGGGCCTGGTGATCGGCGGCGGCAACATCGTGCGCGGCTCGCAGCTGTCGAAGATGGGCATGGATCGCGTGAGCGCGGACTACATGGGCATGCTCGGCACGGTCATCAATGCGCTCGCGGTCCAGGACATCCTGGAGCGGAAGGGAATGGAGACGCGCGTCATGACCGCGATCCGGATGGAGGAGCTCGCCGAGCCCTACATCCGCCGCCGCGCGCTGCGCCACTTCGAGAAGGGACGCGTGGTGATCTTTGCCGCCGGCACGGGCAACCCATACTTTAGCACCGATACGGCTGCCGTCCTCCGCGCGATCCAGATCAAGGCGCAGGTCATCATCAAGGCGACGAGCGTGGACGGCGTCTATTCGGCCGACCCGAAGGTCGACAAGACGGCGAAGTTCTACGAGGAGATCAGCTACCGCGACGTGATGCTCGAGGAGCTGAAGGTGATGGACCAGACGGCCGTGACGCTGTGCAAGGAAAACTCGCTTCCCCTGATCGTCCTGAACATCCATAAACCGGACGCCATCGCCGCCGCGGTGCGGGGCGAGCGCGTCGGCACCCTCGTCCGATGAGCACTATCCAACAGATCATGAAGGACTGCCGCGCCTCGATGGAGAAGGGCATCGACGCGGCCAAGCGGGAATTCGCGTCGGTGCGGTCCGGCAAGGCCTCGCCGAACATGCTCGACACGGTTCGCGTGGAGATGTACGGCCAGCAGATGATGCTCAACCAGGTGGCGGGCATCGCCGCGCCGGAGCCGCGAACCATTCTCGTGACGCCGTTCGACAAGGGGCAGGTGAAGGCGATCGAGAAGGCGATTCGCGAATCCGACCTCGGGCTCGAGCCGTCGGCGCAGGGGAGCGTGATCCGCGTTCCCCTCCCGCAGATGAACGAGCAGCGGCGGAAGGAGCTCGTGAAGGTAGTCCACAAGCTCTCTGAAGACGGCAAGATCGCCGTCCGCCACGCGCGCACCCATGCACGGGACGCGCTGAAGAAGCTGAGCGGCGTGAGCGAGGACGATGTTAAGCACGCCGAGAAGGACCTCCAGAGGGTCCACGACGACTACATCGGCAAGATCGATCAGATGATCAAGGCCAAAGAGGCCGAGATCATGGAAGTCTGACGCCAGCGACTGATGCGGCACACGGCGCGGCCATGAGCGAGCTCACTCGTCGCGTCATCGTCTCCATCGTCGCGGCGCCCCTCGCGCTGTGGGTGGTGCTGGCCGGCGGCGCCCCGCTGGCCGCACTGCTGGCGATCGTCAGCGCGGTCGGCGCATGGGAGTTCTACCGCATCGTGCGCGGCACGGGCGCACACCCGATGGCGGACGTCGGCATCGCGACGGCGGGCCTCGTGCCGCTCGGGATCCATGCGAGCTACCTTGGCCTGTTCAGCGTGCGCCCGGCCTTTGTCGCGCTGCTGGTACTCGTGTTGCTCGGCGCCACGATCTGGCTGCGCGGTGTCGATGGGCGTCCGATCGGGTCGGCCGCCACGACGATCCTCGGCGTGGTCTACACCGCGGGGATGCTGGGCTTCGGCTACGCCATCCGATATCACGACGTCGTCGCCGGCTACGATGTCGTCGGCGCGAAGCATCTGGCACTCGGCGCGCTGGCGATTCGAGTGCCGCCCGGCGGCGTGCTGCTCATCTTCCCGCTCGTCATCACTTGGGCCTCGGACATCGGCGCGTACTTCTCCGGCCGCGCCATCGGGGGGCGCAAGCTCATCCCCTCGGTGAGCCCGGGCAAGACGGTCGCCGGCGCGGTGGGAGGACTCATCGCGAGCATGCTGGTGTCGTGGCTCTACGCGCGCAGCGTGCTCGTGCCGGTGGCCAACCTTGGCTTCACGCCGTGGGGCGCGCTCCTGTTCGGCGCCATCATCAGCGTGGCGGCGCAAGTGGGCGACCTGTTCGAGTCGCTGCTCAAGCGCGAGGGCGGCGTGAAGGACAGCTCGCGCATCATCCCCGGGCATGGGGGCGTGCTGGACCGCTTCGACAGCCTCATCTTCGTGCTGCCGGTGGCCTACCTCCTCCTCGGGTGGCTGCCGATTCCGATCCTCCGGTGAGCACGACGGGGGTCGCGATCCTTGGATCCACCGGCTCGATCGGGACGACGGCGCTGCGCGTGCTCGAGCGGCAGCGACACCGCTTCCACGTTGCAGCCCTCACGGCCTTCGCTAACGCGACGCTGCTCGCCGAGCAGGCGGACCGCTTCGCTCCCGCGTTCGTGGGCCTTGTCCAGGGTAACGCGCGCGTTCGCGCCGGTTGGCACTCCGGCGTCGAATCCCTGGTGGAGGCGGCCACGCTCGTCGATGCGGACATCGTGCTGAACGCCGTGGTGGGTGCCGCCGGCCTGGATGCCACGATTGCGGCGCTGGAGCGCGGCAAACGCGTGGCCCTCGCGAACAAGGAGTCGCTCGTGCTGGGTGGCAGCCTCGTGACCGATGCCGCGAAGCGGGGCGGTGGGGAGCTCATACCGGTGGACAGCGAGCACAGCGCCATTCTCCAGTGCATCGCCGGGCGGCCGGCCACGGCAATACGACGCCTCGTGATCACCGCGTCCGGCGGTCCTTTTAGGCAATGGCCGGCCGAGCGGCTCGAACGCGCCACTCTCGCCGATGCGCTACAGCATCCCACGTGGCGGATGGGCCGGAAGATCACCGTGGATAGCGCCACGCTCGCCAACAAGGCGCTCGAGGTCATCGAGGCGCACTTCCTGTTCGGCGTGCCGTACGACCGGATCGAGGTGGTGGTGCATCCGCAGAGCGTAGTGCATTCGTTCGTCGAGTTCATCGACGGCAGCGTGCTCGCGCAGCTTGGCGTGCCCAGCATGGAGCTGCCCGTGCTCTACGCCTTGACGCACCCGGACCGTGTGGCCGACACCGGGGTACCGCCATTCGATCCCGTGCAG
>JBBQDE010000232.1:0-5247 GCA_038319425.1 Gemmatimonadales bacterium | reverse complement strand
GATCTGCGAGATCCTCAACGAGGACGGCTCCACGGCGAAGCGCCCGCAGCTCGAGCGGTTCGCGAGCGAGCATGGATTGACGTTCATCACTGTCGCCCAGCTCGTGGCGCACCGGCTGAAGCACGAGCGCCTGGTGCATCGCGTCGCGGAGGCGCGCCTGCCGACGACGTTCGGGACGTGGAAGGTGTTCGGCTACCGGAACGACGTGGACGCCGCCGAACACGTCGCGATCACCTATGGCGAGATCGGCGACGGAGAGAACGTGCTGGTGCGCATGCACTCCAAGTGCCTCACCGGCGACGTCTTCCACTCGATGCGCTGCGACTGCGGCTGGCAGCTCGACACGGCCATGCAGATGATCCAGAACGAGGGACGCGGCGTGGTCGTGTATCTCGATCAGGAGGGGCGCGGCATCGGCCTGCTCAACAAGCTCAAGGCATACGAGCTCCAGGATCAGGGCGCCGATACCGTGGAGGCGAACGAGCAGCTGGGCTTCGCGCCCGACCTGCGCAACTACGGCATCGGCGCGCAGATCCTGCTCGACCTCGGCCTGCGATCCATCCGGCCGATCACCAACAACCCGCGGAAGATGGTCGGCCTTGAAGGCTACGGTCTCCGCGTCGACGAGCGCGTCCCCATCGTGCAGCCGGAGAACACCGAGAACGCCGGCTACCTCGGGACGAAGCGCGACAAGCTCGGCCACCTGCTCGCCTCCTGACATCCATGGCGGAGTTCAACGGCATTCCCAACGGGGAAGGGCGGCGCTACGCCGTGCTCGCCTCGAGATTCAACAACCACGTGACGACGAAGCTGGCGGACGGCGCGATGGACGCACTGGTGCGCCACGGCGTGGCGTCGGACGACGTGGACCTCGTATGGGTGCCAGGCGCCTGGGAGCTGCCATTCGCGGCGCGACGGCTCGCCGCCACGGACCGCTACAACGCGCTCGTGGTGCTGGGCGCGGTGATCCGGGGCGACACGCCGCACTTCGACTTCATCTCGGCGGAAGCATCGCGCGGCATCATGGACGCGAGCACGGAGTACGACATCCCGATCGGCTTCGGGCTGCTGACGTGCGACACGATGGAGCAGGCCGAGGCCCGGGCCGGCGGCGAGCATGGCAACAAGGGATGGGATGCGGCGATCGCCGCGCTCGAGATGTCCGACCTCTTCGAAAGGCTGGATGGCGCGGACGAGGGTTGAAACGAGGGCGCGGGCCCGCGCCCTCCAGGCGCTGTACGCCTGGGACATGCGCGGCAGCGGCAGTTCGGAGCTCGAGCGGGTCGCCACACAGGTGTGGGACGACCTTGCGATCACGCCGGAAGAGCGCCGCATTGCCGGCCCCATCGTACGGGTCGTGGCGAGCAAGGCGCGAAGCCTGGATGAACAGCTCGCGGACGTGACGACCAACTGGCGTCTCGAGCGTATTGGCGCGGTGGAGCGATGCGTGCTACGCCTCGCCGCGGCCGAGCTCACGATCGGGGAGACGCCACCCCGCGTGGTGATCCAGGAAGCGGTCACGCTCTCGGAGCGCTTCGGCAGCGCGGCGAGCGCGAAGTTCGTGAATGGTGTGCTCGATGCCCTCGCGCGGCGCATGGGCCGCATTCAGTGAGGTTGCTTCTCGTCAACTGGCAGTGCCGCGAGAATCCCCTCGCTGGCGGTGCCGAGATCCACCTGCACCAGATCTTCGGGCGACTCGCCGCGCGCGGACACGAGATCACGCTGCTGTGCGGCGGTTGGGGTGGTGCTGAACCGCACACCAGACTGGACGGGATCGAGGTGGTGCGCGTGGGCACGCGATACACCTTTCCCTTTCTCGCCCGGACGGCGTTTCGCCGGCGGCTGGCGAGCCGTGACTTCGACCTGCTCGTGGAAGACGTGAACAAGATCCCCCTCGCCACGACGCGCTGGGGTGGCCCGCCGGTGGTGGCGCTCGTGCCGCACCTGTTCGGCGGGACGGCGTTCCAGGAGCTCGCGGCGCCCCTGGCCGGCGCGGTCTGGCTGGCGGAGCGCCCGCTCGGACGCGTGTATCGCGGCGTGCCGTTCCAGGCGATCAGCCTCAGCACGGCCGACGATCTCGCCGCGCGCGGCATTCCCCGCGAGTCGGTGGCCGTGATCTATCCGGGAGTGGACACCCAGGGCTATACGCCACAGGAACAAGCGCGCGCGCCGGCGCCGGTGTTCGCCTACCTGGGCCGGCTCAAGCGCTACAAGGGTGTGCACCACGTGGTGCGCGCGTTCGCGCTGCTGGGCCACCCGACCGCCACGCTGGAGATCGCCGGCGCCGGCGACTATCGGCCGGCGCTCGAGCGGCTCGCCGCCTCGCTTGACCTCGGCGACCGCGTGCGGTTTCTTGGGCGTATCGGCGAGGGGGAGAAGCTCAGCCTCCTGCGCCGAGCGTGGGCGCTCGTGTTCGCGTCGCCCAAGGAAGGCTGGGGCATCACCAACCTCGAGGCGGCGGCAGCCGGCACGCCGGTCGTCGCGTCGAACTCACCGGGCATCCGGGAATCGGTGCGGGACGGCGAGACGGGCTATCTGGTGCCGCACGGCGATACGGGCGCGATGGCGGGCGCAATGGGCCGACTGGCCGCTGACCGCGCGCTGGTGTCGCGACTGGGCGTGCAGGCACGCCGCTTCGCCGAGACGTTCACGTGGGAGCGCGCCGCCGAGGAGACGGAGCGCCACCTGCAGCAGGTCCTCACCTCTCGCCGCGTGTAGTGACGATGGAGATCATCTTCCACGAGCATCACGCCGTCGTCTCGGAGCACATGCGCCAGCGTGCATCCAGCGGCGTGCGCCGCCTGGCGGAACGCCTCGAGCGCGCCGTCGACGCGGTCGTGCGGTTCGAACAGGACGGGCCGATGCGGCGCGTCGAGATCATCCTAAGGACGCCGCGACACAAGCAGCTCGTCGCCCAGTCCGAAGGCCGCTACTTCGGACCCGTTCTCGCCGCGGTCCTCGCGAAGCTGCGCACGCAGATCGCCGCGCTCAAGAAGTCGATGCGCGCCCGTGCCGCCCGCACCCGTGCCCCATCGGCCGCGTGAGCACGTCGCTTCGCGTGGGTGCCCTCCTCGACCAGATCGGAACGCTGCTCGAGCTCGAACGGGTGCCCGGCACGGACGGCCTCGATCGCACGATCACCGGCGCTGACGTTTCCAGTCCGGGGCTGGCGCTCGCGGGCTTCGTCGCTCGCTTCGCCTCGGAGCGGATCCAGGTGTTCGGCGAGACGGAGGTCACGTACCTCCATTCGCTCAGCGCGACGACGCGACGCGGTCACCTGAGGCAGTTCTTCGCCTTTCCGATTCCCTGCGTGTTCGTGACGAAGGGGCTCGACCTGCCGACGGAGATCTCCGAGGAGGCGATGCGCGCCGGCGTCGCGGTCTTGCGCTCGACGCTCAAGACCAACGAGTTCTACAACCGCATCAAGCCGTGGCTCGAGGATTATTTCGCGCCGCAGACGACGCTGCACGGCTCGCTCGCCGACGTGTATGGCGTGGGGCTGCTGTTCGTGGGGCAGAGCGGCATCGGCAAGTCGGAATGCGTGCTCGACCTGGTCGAACGCGGGCACCGCATCGTGGCGGACGACCTCGTGCTGGTGCGAAAGAAGGGCACGGAAGTGCTCATCGGCCGCGGCCACGAGCTGCAGCGGCACTATATGGAGATCCGCGGGGTTGGTCTGGTGGACATTCCCGCCATCTTCGGCATCCGCGCTGTTCGTCAGCAGAAGCGCATCGAGGTGGTGGTGCAGCTCGAGGAGTGGCATCAGGATGCCACCGCCACCACGGTAGAGCGGACGGGACTCGACGGCGAGACGACGGACATCCTCGGCGTGGGGCTGCCACGGATCACGGTGCCGCTCAACCCGGGAAAGAACATCACCGTGATCGCCGAGGTGATCGCCATGCACCATCTGCTCAAGTGGAGCGGCATCGATCCGGCCGAGCGGTTCAACGCGCGCCTGATCAACCAGATGCGCGACAAGACGGAGATCAACCGCTACCTGCGCGAAGATCATGAGTGACGGCGCGGATGCACGCACGGGCGCAGTGAAACGCGCGCTCGTCGCCGGCCACGCCGACTTCGCGTTCGGCCTCGTGTCGGCCGTGGAGCTAATCACGGGACGCGGCGAGGTCCTGGTGCCGATCCAGGTGAAGGGGCTGTGTGGCGACGACATCCAGCAACTGCTCTACCAGACCATGGTGTCGAGCGGCGTGCGCGTGATCTTCACCGACCTGCAGGCGGGCAGCTGCACGATGGCCGCGCGCCGGGTGCTGCGCGAGCTCGGCGAGGGAACGCTGGTCGCCGGCGCGAACCTGCCGATGCTGCTCGACTTCGCCCTCTCGTCCGACGACGATGTCGCCGCGGCGGCGACGCAGGCGGCGGAGCGTGGCCGCGCCGCCGTCAGCGTGCACGGGGGCACGGCGTGACGATCGTCCTCAACCGCATCGACGACCGGCTGATCCATGGCCAGGTCGTCGTCGGGTGGGGACAGCCGCTCGACGTGAAGTTCATCGTGTTCGTGGACGACGTGGTCGCGGAGAGCGACTGGGAGCAGGAGCTCTATCGCATGGGCGTGCCGCCGGAGATGGAGGTACGCTTCCACACCGCCGGGGACGCCGCGACACGGTTGGACGCGTACCGCACCGAGACGCGTCCGGGAATCCTCGTCACCGGCGACATCGCCACGATGGGGCGACTCGTGGACCACGGTGGCGTGCGCGACGTGAACGTCGGCGGCATCCACCATCGCGCCGGCCGCACGCAGCACCTTCGCTACGTCTTCCTCACGGCGGACGAGGGCGACGCCCTGCGCCGCCTGGCGCTGCGCGGCGCGGTGGTGACGGCGCAGGACGTCCCCGCCGCTCGCGCCATTCCGCTCGAAGAACTGCTCTCCTCGCGGGAGGATGCATGAGGGAGCTGCTGCCCATCTCCCTCCTCGGCGGCATGCTTGGCCTCGACGTGGTCTGCTTTCCGCAGATGATGGTGTCGCGGCCTCTCGTCGCGGCCACCGTGACGGGCGCGTTCGTTGGCGACGCGACGACGGGGGTCCTCGTGGGGGCGACGCTCGAGCTGATCGCGCTGGCCACGCTCCCGTTCGGCGCATCGCGGTATCCCGAATGGGGGTCGGCCGCCGTCGTCGGCGGCGCGATCGCGGCGGCGATGCACACCGACCGCGCCGGCGCCCTCACGATCGGCGTGCTGGCCGCGCTCGCCACGGCCTGGATCAGCGGCTGGACGCTGGTGAAG
>JBBQDE010000231.1:0-5261 GCA_038319425.1 Gemmatimonadales bacterium | reverse complement strand
GCCGCGATATGATGCGCCACGCTCGGCGGCAGGATGACGCCGAGTGACTTCGCCTTCGCGTGCAGGATCGCCACACGGTGCGCCCAGTCGGGGGCTCCCAGCGTCGCGACGTGCGCGCCACGGAAATGGCTCACCAACCGCTTTGCCAGCAGATCCGATCCCGCCATGTCGTCGCTGGTGAGGAGTAGCTGGCTCTCCGTCGCTACGGCATGCGCTGCGAGCTGCGCCAGTGCGTTCTGCGCCGCGGCATGGCGGTCGAGCACGTGCACGTCGTCGATCACGAGCAGCCGTGCCTCGCGCAGCGCCGTCAACTTTGACGCCGGATCGCCGGCGGCCACACCCTCCGCCAGCAGTCGGAGAAAGTCGTCGGCCGTCACCAGCTCCACGTGTCGGTCGCCTCTCGCCGCGGACTCGGTGGTCGCCGCGTGGGCCAAATGCGTCTTTCCGAGCCCCGTTCCGCCGGTGATCAGGATCGGATTGTAGACGTGGCCCGGCGCCGCGGCCGCCGCGGAGGCCGCCGTGTACGCGGCCTCGTTGCTCCGCCCGACGATGAACTCCGGGAAGGTATAGCGCGGATTCAGGGATCTCGACACACCGGTCCCATGCGCAATTCGCGTGACCACGGCAAGCGAGCTCATGCTTCACGCACTGGTGGAAGAGTCTCCCTCCGAACGAGCAATCCACATGTTCGCTCGCCGGTGTGGAAAAATGGTGGAAAGCACGCTCCCTGCCCTTCTCGGGTTCATGGCATCCATATGGACTGGCGCCCTCACGTTCGGGCTCGTGAACATCCCGGTCTCTCTCGCCAGCGCCGTGCGCGCCGTGGAAAAGACCAGCTTTCGCCAGCTGCACAAGGACGACCTGACGCCCATCAAGTACGAGCGCGTCAGTACGACCGACGGCGACGTGGTTCCGTGGAACGAGATCGTGAAGGGGTACGAGTACACCAAGGGGAAGTACGTCGTCGTCACGCCCGAGGAGCTCGCGAAGGTGAAGACCCAGTCGAGCAAGGCGGTGGAGATGCTGGATTTCGTGAAGGCCGGCGAGATCGATCCCCGCTTCTTCGACACGCCCTACTACCTGCTGCCGCAGAAGGGGGGCGAGAAGCCGTACGCGCTGTTGCGCGAGGCGCTCGAGAACACCGGCATGGTAGGTATCGGCAAGCTCACGCTTCGCCAGAAGGAGCATCTCGTCGCCGTGCGTCCCGTCGGTGACGCGCTCGTGCTCGAGATCATGCGCTTCGAGGAGGAGCTCGTGGCCCCGGAAGACCTTCGCTTCCCTGGTGCCGAGGAGCAGAAGCTGCGGCCGCAGGAAGTGGCGATGGCGGAGCAGCTCATCGGCAACCTCGCCGAGCCGTTCGACCCGTCGAAGTATCACGACGAGTACGAAGCGAAGCTGAAGTCGCTGCTCCAGGCGAAGCTCAAGGGGAAGACGCTGCCGGACGGCGACGAAGCCGACAGCCCCGAGAAGACGAAGGTCATCGACCTGGTCGCGCGGCTGCAGGAGAGCCTCGCGTCCACCGCGGCGAAGAAGCGCGGCGCCAAAACCGGCGACGCGGCCCCGAAGAAGAAAGCCACCCGCGCGAAGAGCGCTCGGAAGCGACGGGCTTCCTAGCCGCTCGCCGGACGGATCGCCGCGGCTAGCGCGGCGCGACGATTCGTCCGAGCAGCGCGAGGGCTTCGGCCGGCGTGAGTGCCTCATCGGCGCTCCCGCCGGTGTTCGTCTCGGGGTCGGCGGATGGATCCTTCAGCAGGTGTCCCGTCAGGATCGCCACCACGCGTTCGTCGCGGCCGATCACGCCGCGCGCCACGAGCGCCCGCACTCCCGCCACGCTGGCGGCGCTCGCTGGCTCGCATCCCACGCCGCATCGGTCCACCACTCGCTTCGCGGCGAAGATCTCGTCGTCGCTCACCGACTCCACCGCGCCGGTGGTCGCGCGAATCGCCTTTACCGCGCGGTCCCACGACGCCGGGTCGCCGATGCGGATCGCCGTCGCCCGCGTCTCGGCCTGCACGCGCACGCGGCTCGCGAAATGCTCGGCGAATCCGCGAGCGAACGGCGCGGCACCGGCCGCCTGCACCGCGAGCAGGCGAGGCATGCGCTCGATCAAGCCCAGCCGGTGCGCTTCGACCAGCGCCTTCCCGAACGCCGACGTGTTGCCGAGGTTGCCCGCCGGCAGGGCGATCCAGTCGGGCGCCCGCCAGCCAAGCTGCTGCAGGAGCTCGAGCACGATGGTCTTCTGTCCTTCCACGCGGAACGGGTTCACCGAGTTCACGAGGTACACGCCAAGCTCGTCGCTCGCCGCGCGCGCGAGGCGCAGGCAGTCATCGAAGTCGCCACGGATGCGCAGCGTTCGCGCGCCATACGCCATTGACTGCGCGAGCTTCCCCGCGGCCACGCGTCCGTCCGGAACAAACACGAATGCGGGAACGCCCGCCTGCGCGGCGTACGCGCTGAGCGAGGCGGAGGTATTGCCAGTGGATGCACACGCCACCGCGCGCGCGCCGATGCGACGCGCCTGGGTGAGCGCCACCGTCATGCCCCGATCCTTGAACGAGCCGGTGGGGTTGTAGCCTTCGTGCTTCACCACGAGCGACGCGAGGCCCGCGTACGCCGCGATCGTGTCGCGCTCCAGCAGCGGCGTGTTCCCCTCGGGATGGCTCACGATGTCGCCGGCGGCGTCGGGGAGCACCATTTCGCGGAAGCGCCACACGCCCGAGCGCTCGATCGCCGACGTGCCGATTGCCGATGCGCGAGCCCGCGCATCGAACAGTTCGCGCAGCGCCGGGCCGGTGACATCCGGATCGCCGTGCTCGACCACGAGCAGCCCGCCGCACGCCGCACAGGCTGCGTGCAACGACCGCTCGGGAAGCAGCGTGCCGCAGGCTTCGCATCGCACCACGGTTGCCGGAGCTGGCCGCCCGCTGACGATCATGCGCGCATCTCCGTGATGATCGCGCCGTCGGGATCGACCGTCGTCACGCGCGTGGTGCACTCGATTCCCTCGCTCTTGTAGGCCGCCGTCATCGCGTGCGCCACCTCCGCGGCGGCGCCGGCGTGGGACGTGATGGCGAACGCCGACGGGCCCGCCCCGGAGATCGATGCGCCCAATGCGCCGGCGTCCATCGCGGCGCGCTTCGCGGCCAGGAAGCCAGGCAGCAGCGGCGCCCTCGCGGGCTCCGCGTAGCGATCGTCGAGCGACCGGCCGAACAGCGCCACGTCGTTCGTGTAGCACGCCGCCACCAGCGCGGCGACCTGCGCCATCTGATGCGTCATTACCGCCTGCGTGGCTGTGGGAGGAAGCGCACCCCGCGACTTCGCCGTGGACAGGCGCTGTGCCGGAAGGGCCAGCACCAGGTGCAGGCCGGTCGGCACGGGCAACCGCACCACGTCGATCGGATCGAGCGAGCGAACCAGCACGATCCCGCCGAGCAGGGCGGATGCGATGTTGTCGAGGTGCCGTCCCGACACCTTCGCTTCCGCATCCAGGCAGCACGCGAGCACGTCGCCAGTATCGAGGGAGCCGCCGAGCAGGGCGTTCACCGCGGCCGCGCCGGCGACGGCCGATGCGGCACTGCCTCCCTGGCCACCCGAGAGCGGCAGTCCTTTCTTTGCCGTGAGCGCCACCCCGGGCCCGCGCAGCGTGACGCCGCGTCGCCGGGCGAGCGCGATCACCGCCGTGGCGGCGATCGCCGCGGTATGCCGCGCCGGCTCGTTCGGCAGCTCCGCGTGCCCCGGGTCCAGCAAGGTCAGCCCTCGTGTCTCCGACCACTGCGCGATCACTTCATCGCGCACGCCGGCCACCGCGCAGCCCAGCACGTCGAGACCCGGGCCGATGTTGCCGATCCCCCCCGGTGCCGTCGCGCGATGTCGGACGCTGCTCGTCATGCCGCCGTCAAGCGAAGGACGTCGCCGAGCACGCCCGCCGCGGTGACCTGGGCCCCCGCACCCGGCCCCGAAACGACGAGCGGCCGCTCGCGATACCGCGACGTCGTGAACACGAACAGGTTGTCGGTGCCGTCCAGCGACGCCAGCGCGCTGCCCACCGGCGCGCTGACCAGTCCAACGCGCACCCCGCCGCGCGTGACGCGCGCCCGATAGCGCAGCACCTCGCCGCGCGCTCGCGCCTCGGAGACACGTGCGGGCCACTCGGCATCGCACTCGCTCAGCGCGGCGAGAAATGCCTCGCGCGACACGTCGCGCAGCGATTCCGGCACTAGCGACTCGAGCGTCACGTCGCTCATCTCGCCCGTGTAGCCGAGCATCCGGCCGAGGATCAGTCCCTTGCGTGCGACGTCCAGGCCGCAGAGGTCGTCGCGCGGATCTGGCTCCGTGTAGCCCAGCGCCATCGCCTCCGTCACCGCGTCCGAGAACGCGCGCCCGCGCCCCATCTCGCTGAAGAGAAATCCCATCGTCCCCGACGGCGAACTGTCCACGCTGTCCACTCGATCGCCGGACGCGTGCAGCTGTTGCAGGGTGTCGATCACCGGCAGTCCCCCTCCGACCGTCGCTTCATGCAGCACTCGGCGCCCGTTCGCCTTCGCGCCGTCGAGGATGGCGCGCGCAACGGAGAGATGCGAGGCGAGCGGCACCTTGTTGGCCATCACGAGATCCATGCCATGGGTGATGCCGGCGAGAAGCGCGAGCGCGGTGTCGCCGCTCGCGACATCCACCAGCACGGGCCGTGAGAGCGCGTGTGATGCCATGAAGTCTACAGCGTCTCGCGCCGCCGCGGCGCGGCCTCCCGGAGCCTGGTCCAGCGATTCACCGCGCCGCTTGCTCAACACCAGCGCGGCGAGCCGGCGCGACGAGAGCCCGCGCGGATGGAACACGAAACCGCGCTGGTCGATCACGCCCACGATCCGCAGCGGCGCTCCCCGGCGCACCGCGTCCGCGAGCTGGCGCACGAGCTCCCACGCGACTCGCCCCATGCCGAGCAGGATGACGTCGGTGTGCTCGTCGCGGCGGGCCGCCCGTCCTCCGCCCACCTTGTCGAGTCGAAACGCGACGTGGGCCGCTCGCACCGCCGCCGGTGCTTCGCGTTCGTCCACCACGAACGAGACGTTTCGCTCCGACGCGCCCTGGGCGATGGCCACCACGTTCACGCCTGCCTGCGCCACGGCGCTGAAGATGCGCGCCGCGATACCGGGAGTGCGAGCCATGCCCGACCCGACGACGGCAACGGTGGTGAGGTCCGACCGCACGACGATCTCGTCCACCTCGCGCCGCGCGAGCTCTTCGGCGAATGCCGTGCGCAGGCG
>JBBQDE010000230.1:0-5307 GCA_038319425.1 Gemmatimonadales bacterium | reverse complement strand
ACTTCGAGCGCACCACGCCCGAGGACCACTGGGACGAGCTCGGAATCTGGCGTCTCATCGAGCTGAAGCGCGCGGCGCACAAGCTCGACGAGCATGCGCCGGAGCTGAAGCCGTGGGAGGAGCGTCTCACGGAGCTGGGTGGCGAGGTAGACGACATCGACGAGCTGTTCCTCGAGGTCGATGGATCGCTCGCGGCCGAATCGGGCGAGGTCGAGGTCGCGCGCGGCCAGCTCGAGCTGTTCGGCACCTTGCTCAGCTCACTCGCCGAGAGCAGGGCGGACGAGCGCGGCGACGTGGACGTCGACGCGCACACCGTGCTCACGAAGGATGGCCAGCGCGTCTCGGGCTCGTGGGACGAGATCGTGCGATCGCTCCGCGACACGGACATGGAAGGGCTGCAGGACCGCACCACGAACGAGTTCATGGCACGCGTCTCCAAGCGTGCGTTCCGGGAAATGGGAGTTCGAGTGCCACATCACGATGCCGAGCTGTTCGTTCGCGCGAGCGCGGACGCGGGACTGTTGCGCATCGTGCGATGAGCACGAGCGCCCAGCGGGCGGCCCTCGAGGCGATCAACTCGGCGCGCCCGCTGGTGGCACGCCTCGGCGGGTCTCGCAGCCCCGAGGATGCGGCGGCGGACCTCATCGAGTCGTGGTCGGCGGTGGAAACCGGCCTTCGTTCGCTGATCGGCGGCTCGGCGCTGTCGGGGCAGATGCTCATCCGCGAGTTGCGCCAGCGGCATTTTCTCTCGTTCGAGCAGGCGAATGCGCTGGCCGAGTTCCACGCGGCGCGCGAACGGGCCTCGCGCACCGATTACCAGCCGACGGAATCCGACCTCAACGCCGCGCGCGACGCTTTCATCAAGCTCGAGGCGGGGCTGATGGGCTCCACGCCCGTGAGCAGCTTCGCGCCCGGCGGCGCGGCGGGTGCAGGCGCGGTGCCCGCGGCCCGCGCGGCGACCGTTCCAATGGACACGGTGTCGTCGCGGGCTGTGAACATCGCCGGTGCCGGCGCGGCACCCACGCCTGTGCCGCCGGATGGCACGACGCGCCGCGGCTGGCGGACGCCGGTCATCGCCCTCGTGGTGGTATTGATCGTCGGCGCCGTGGCCTGGTACGCCCTGGCTCGCGGCGGCGGCAGCGATGCGTACGCGCAGGGCGTCGTCGCCTACAAGGAGGGCCGGCGAGAAGCAGCGGCCGGCGCGTTCATCAAAGCGACGAAGGACACGCCGAACGATCCGATGCCGCACGTCTACCTGGCGCGCATGGCGCGCGAGACCGGGCGGCTCCAGACGGCGCAGGAAGAGGCGGTGAAGGGCGTGTCGCTCGGGCCCACCAACGCCATCGCGCTTCGGGAGCTGGCATCCGTCTCGTTCGCGCAGCAGAACTACGACGGCGCGCGGCGATTCTACATCCGCGCGCTGCAAGCCGATGCGACGGACAAGTTGTCGCAAGGGTTCCTCGGCTGTTCACTGATCCGGCTCGGACGCGTGACGGAAGGCGTGACGTGGCTTCAGCGCGCGGGAAGTGGCGGCGCATGGAGCGGCTGTGCGCCCGCAGCGGGCGCGGTTCCCGCGGGCACCGTCCCCGCGGCTGGCCAGCAGTATCCGCCAGGCTACCAACCCGCACCGGTGTCGCCGTAGCGCGAGCGGCTCCGATTAGCTTTCCACATGATCGTCTTCGACCGCGTCGGAAAGCGCTACACGAGCTGGCGAGGCCGGGAAGTCCGCGCACTCGAGGACTTCACGCTCGAGATCGGACCGGGCGAGGTGTTCGGCCTGGCGGGCCCGAACGGTGCCGGCAAGAGTACTCTCATCTCGCTGCTGCTCGGCTTTCTCGGCACCAGCACGGGCACGCTGCGCATCGACGGGTTGGAGCCGCGCCGGTACGTGGAACGCCACGGTGTGAGCTACCTGTCGGAGCTGGTGAACATGCCGGCCACGTGGCGCGTGACCAGTGCACTGCGCCGCTACGCGATCCTCGCCGGCGTTCCGGCTGCTGCGCTCGACGCGCGCATCGAGGCGGCCTTGTCGACGCTCGGCCTCGAGGAGCACCGGGCGAAGCGCGTGCGCCAGCTCTCCAAGGGCAACCTCCAGCGCCTCGGGCTGGCGCAGGCGCTGCTCGGCGACGAGCGGCTCATCGTGCTCGACGAGCCGACGCACGGTCTCGACCCGGTCTGGACGCAGCGGTTTCGCGACGTCGTCGATCAGCTGCGCCGGCCCGACCGGATCATCCTGATCGCATCGCACAACCTCGATGAGCTCGCGCGACTGGCTGACCGCGTCGGCATCATCGATCGCGGTCGCCTGCAGCGCGTCGTGGACGTGCGCGCCAACGAGCGCGCCATCACCCAGGGCGCGCCGTACCGCGTCGTCGTGACGCGCGGTGACCGGCGTGTGCCGGAGATCTTTCCCGGCGCGCGCGAGCTCGCGAGGGGGGAGTTCGAGATCGGCGCGCTCTCGCTGGACGAGATCAACGCGGGACTCGTCCGCCTCATCCAGGCCGGCGCATTGATCCGCGCCGTGTATCCCGTGCACTCGGCGCTCGAGCAGCAGTTCCGCGAAGCCGTCGGCGCACCGGACGCCAGCCGCATGGAGACCGACGAATGAGCACCGCCATCGACGCGCTCGGCACACCACCACTGCCGGCGACGGGATCGCGGGCGCGGCTGGGCGCCTACGCGCGCTGGCAGGTGCGCGACTATCTGATGGATCGCGGTGCGCCGACGGCGCTCGTCGGCCTGCTGTTCGGATACATGGTGGCCGGACCGATGGTCGGATCCATGAACATGAGCCTCGCCAGGATGTCGCCGGCCGCGGTCGCGCGCGCGGGTGGGCTGGACGCGGCCCGGGCGTCGATGGTCGCTGAGCTGACCGCGTCCTTTCTCACCGTAGCCCTCGGCAATCTCGTCTTTCTGGGCGCCCTGTTCGCCATGAACGGCATCGTCGCGAACGACCGCAAGCTCGGCTACTACCGGTTCCTCTTCTCGAAGCCGATCTCGCCCGAGCGCTATTACGGACAGGCATTCGTGCTGCACTGGGCGGGCTTCCTGTTCGTGAGCACGATCCTCGGTCTGCTCTACCAGGCGCTCGTCGGTCCGGTGCTCGGTGCTCCGCTCTATGCGGCCACGGCGCTGCTGTACCTGTGCTACGCCGGCATCGCGTTCGCCCTCTCCGCGGCGGCGCGCTGGGATTGGCTCTCGCTCGTTGCCGTCACCGTCGCGGCCAACTACCTCTGGCTCCGCTACCGTGACGCGCACGGCCCGCTCGCCGCGCTCCTCTACCTGCTGCCGCCGCTGCATCGGACATCCGAGGTCTACTCGGCGGTGGCGGGTGGGCATGCGCTGCCATGGCCCCTGCTCGCGTGGTTCGCGGGCTACGGCGCGGTCTCGTTCGCGATCGGGCTGGTGGTGCTGCGCTTTCGGCGGATGGCGATCGTGTAGTTCGGCAAGAACGCACGCGTCACCGACTTTTTCGACCTTCGACTCACCTGACGACCCAATGGCCACGACCGACCTCCTGACCGCGCTCGATCCCGCCACGGTGCGCCGTACCGTGCTCCCGAACGGCCTCACGGTGCTCGTGCGCGAGGACCACTCGGCACCGGTCGTCGCCATCGTCACGTACGTGAGCGCCGGCTACTTCGACGAGACCGACGACGTCGTGGGCATCGCGCACGTGCTGGAGCATATGTTCTTCAAGGGCACACCGACGCGCGGCGTGGGCGAGATCGCGCGCCAGACGAAAGCGGCGGGCGGGTATCTCAATGCGGCGACGATCTACGATCACACGAGCTATTACGCGGTGCTTCCGTCGTCGGGATTCGCGGCAGGCCTCGATGTCCAGTTCGACGCGTACGCGAACTCGCTGATCGATGCCGAGGAGCTCGCGCGCGAGCTCGAGGTGATCATCCAGGAGGCGAAGCGCAAGTCGGACAACCCGGGCGCGGTGGCGACCGAGACGCTGTACGAGCTGCTCCACGACCGGCATCGCATCCGCCGGTGGCGCATTGGGCGCGAGCCGGGGCTGCGCGCGCTCACGCGCGATGCGATGCTGACGTTCTATCGCAACTTCTATCATCCCGGCAACACCGTGCTCTCCATCGTCGGCGACGTGGACCCCGACGAGGCGCTGCGCGCCGTGGTCGCCCGCTACGGCGCCCTGACGACGGGCATTCCGGCGCGCCTGCCCGGGCCGTCCGAGCACGGCACGCCCGGCTTTCGCTACCGCGAGTGGACGGGCGACATCGGACAGGCGCAGGTGGCATTCGGATGGCGCACCCCAGCCACGCTCGACGAGGCGACACCCGGGCTCGACATCCTCGCGACAGTGCTCGCCGGCGGTCGAGCGTCGCGCCTCTATCGCGCCGTGCGCGAGCGGAAGCTCGCGTCGTCGGTGTCCGCGTACGACTACACGCCGACGTCGCTCGGCGTATTCGTCGTGCATGCGGAGACGCCGCCCGAGCACGTCGCCGACGCGGCGCGAGCCATCTGGGCGCAGCTGCGCACCGTGCGTGAGCACGGCGTGACCGAGGCGGAGCTCGAGCGGGCCAAGCGGCTGTACGAGTCGCGATGGGTACGCCGGCTGGAGGACATGGAGGGCCAGGCCAACCACCTCGCGGAATGGCAAGCGCTCGGTGACTGGCGGCGCGGCGACGAGTATCTCGCGCGCGCGCTGGCTGTCACGGCGGCCGACGTCACGTCCCTGGCGCAGCGGTTTCTCGATCCGGATCAGGCATCGGTCGTCGTCTACCGCCCGGTGCATTCTACGGCACTCGCGGCGGACACCGCGGCCATGCGGACCTTGCTCGACTCGGCACCGCCGTCCGCGGTGGAGCCGGCGTCGCTTCCGGCCGCGACCGCGCCGGTGGTGCTGCGCGGCCTGGGTGCGTCACGCGAGGAGGGCGGCGTGAGCGTGTTCGAGACGGGAGCGGGCGTCCCCATTCTCGTGCGGCGCAAGCCCGGTGCGCTCATGCACGCGGGCATCTTCCTGCTCGGTGGGGCGCGAGACGAGCCGGCGCAGCATGCCGGCCTCACCTCACTGCTCGTGCGCACGGCCGTCAAGGGAACGGCCAACCGCACGGCCGCGCAGATCGCCGAAGAGGGCGAGCTGCTGGGCGGCAGCGTGGGCGGCTCGGTCGGCGGCGAGAGCTTCGGGTGGTCGATCAGCGTGCCGGCGCGGCATGCTGCGTCGGCGATCGAGCTGCTTTCGGACGTTGCGCAGCACGCGACCGTTCCGGTGGACGCGCTCGAGACCGAGCGGGCGCTCGCGCTGGCCGATCTCACCGCGCTGCGCGACGACATGTACCG
>JBBQDE010000229.1:0-5309 GCA_038319425.1 Gemmatimonadales bacterium | reverse complement strand
ACGTTGTAGCCGGGCCGCAGCGAGTCGTAGCTCACCCGAATCGGCGAGGCGAGCTGCGCGCTGGCCGTCTCCGTCAGGATGCGGATGGCGCCGTGATAGTGCTGGTACGCGCGCGCCGGCGTCCATGCGTCGTACGACGTGTTGTTGGCGATGCCGGTGAGGCCCTGCGCCGTCATCCGCCACGTCATGGACTTTCCCATCTGCGCCACGCCGGCCATCAGGATCGGGTCGATGTTGGGCTCGACGGGATCCATGTAGGGCGGGATGAAGATGCGCGGCCCGCTCGATCCCTGCTGATGAATGTCGTTGACGATCTGCGGCTGATACGGCGAGTACAGCGAATCGATCACCATCCGCGTCTCGGCCTGGGTGAAGGCGTACCAGTCGCGGTTGTTGTCGTGTCCCGTATAGTAGTGGTAGAGCGACGGCGGGCTGCTCCCCTCCCACGCCGTACCGATCGAGCTGCGATACCAGTCGCCCACGATGTCCACGCCGTCGGGATTGAGCGACGGCACGAGGATCGTGAGCGTGTTCTTGCGGATCGATCGCGATTCCTCGTCCTCACCCGTCACGAGGCGATGCGCCAGCACCAATGGCGTGAGGATGCCGCCTACTTCCGTGGAGTGGATGCTCGACGTCACAAGCACGACGACCTTGCCGTCGCGCTCGAGCGCCGTGCGCTCCGCCGCTGTCGTGAGGCGCGGGTCGGCGAGCCGGCGCGCCGCATCACGCACCTTGCCGAGGTCCGCCAGCGTCGCCGGGTCGCCGATGAACGCGGCGATGAATGGGCGGCCGAGGGTGCTCTTCCCGAGCGTGTGCAGCTCGAGGCGGGGTGACGCGGCATCGAGCGCCTGGAAATAGGCGACGACCTGTCGCCACTCGGGGAGCTTGCGGTCGGCGCCCGGCTCAAAGCCGATGACGGACGCCGGCGTGGGCACAGCCCGGAACTGGGCATCCGCCGCGGCCGGCACGAAGAAAAGCGCCGCTGTCGCGGCGAGGAAAAGCGAGCGAGCAGGCATGTCGTGAGTCCCGATCAGGAGGGCAGGAAGGTACTATCGGTACGAGAGAGCAGTTCTTTTCGTTGAAGCGCCCACGCGGGGTGACGGCGACGTGTACATCAGGGTCTGTCGACGTTGGCGTGAGATATGCCATTTCAACAGTGGGCACGGCGATGACGCTGGTTCTCTCGCCCTTCCGTATCCCCGTTTTTTCAGAGGCCCCCGTGTTCCGACGATTCGCTCGGCTCCTTCTTGCGGCATCGCTGGTCGCCGCGGCACCGCTTCGCGCCCAGACGCCCTTCACCTTCGTCGATGGCGGCTCGGTTTCGGCGTTCGGGTATCTCGTCGGCCCCTACAACGGCATCATGGGCGCCGGCAGCTCCGCGCAGAACGTCTTTCTCTACTGCGTCGACTTCGAGCACCACATCGCGAACGGCGAGCTCTGGAGCGCGAACCTGACCAACCTTGGCACCGGGGTCGGCGTCGGGACGAACACCCGCTCGGCGGATCTCACGCTGTATCGCCAGGCCGCCTGGCTGTCCACGCAGTACGCGCTGCACCCCGACGCCACCGGCGACATTCAGGCGACCATCTGGAATCTCTTCGCCGTTGCCGCGGGCGCGCAGCCGAGCTCCGGATTCTGGCTCACGCAGGCGCAGACCAACTACGGGTCGCTCGACTACAGCAGCTTTCTCGTCGTGACGGACGTCAACATGGCGCTCGAGAGCAGCGCGCAGGAGTTCATCGTCGTCACGCCGGAGCCGGCGACGATCGCGCTGCTGGGGACCGGGCTGCTCGTCGTGTTCGGCGCCGCCACGCGGAGACAGCGGAAGCGTCGCGACGCCTAGCGTGCCGCGAGCCTGAATGAACGAGGGGCCGGCGCATCGACGCCGGCCCCTCGTCGCTAATGGTGCTCCGTCGTCTATCGCCGGGCGACGCCGTACTTTGCGAGGATCTCCCGTACCTTGTCGAGCGGGATCGCGTCCACCGTCCGTCCTCGCGCGGTGACCGACGTGGCCATGAAGAGCGAGTTGTAAATCGCCTCCTCCGTCGCCTCGACCACGCCCTCGAACAGGCCGGACATGTCGTCGTTCGACAGCTCCGACGTCGGGCGCAGCACCCGCGTGCGGTCCGCTGTCTGCCCCGCGAGCGACAGTGTCCGCCGCACCTCCTTCGCCGTGGAGAAGGCGATCACGTAGTCGCCGGAACCGTTCGACGCGCTCGAGCCGGTGCGAGCCAGCCCCATGATTGCGCGCGCGGCGAGGCGTTTCAGGTTGCGGTCCGAAAGCGGCGCATCGGTCGCGACGACGATCATGATGGAGCCGTCGCCCCGTTCGCGCTCGACGTCGCTCCGGAAGGCGTATCGCCCGAGCTCCCGTCCCACCGGCGCGCCCATCACCTGCAGCACGCCGCCGAAGTTCGATTGCACCAGCACGCCCACCGTCCAGCCGCCGAGCGGCGTGGGCAGCACGCGCGACGACGTGCCGATCCCGCCCTTCCATTCGAACGCGATCGTCCCCGCTCCCGCGCCCACGCTGCCCTCGGCCACGGGGCCCGTCGCCGCGCTGGCGAGCGCCGCATGTACTGCCTCGCGTCCCACCGGCCGGCTGCGGATCGCGTTCAGGCCCCCGTCGTTCGTCTCGCCCACCACAGGATTGATCGAGCCCACGCGCTCCATGCCGGGTTGCGCGATCAGCTCGTCCACGAGCGCGTCGGCGGCCCGCCAGACGCACAGCGTGCAGGTGAGCAGGATCGGCGTCTCGAGCTCGCCGAGCTCCTCGACCTGTGTGGACCCGACGAGCTTGCCGAAGGCGTTGCCGATGTGCACGGCGGCGGGAACTCGGTCGAAGAACAGGTTGCCGTCGTGCGGCAGGATCGCCGTCACGCCGGTCCTGATCGAGTCGCCCGCCGTCAGCGTCGTCTGCCCCACGCGCACGCCGGCCACGTCGGTGATGGCGTTCACCGGACCGGGCGCGAAGATGCCGGGCTTCACGCCAAGGTCGCGTGCACGGGCGCGCTGGGCGTGCGCCAGGTTGGGCAGGGTGCCGCAGAGAATGAAGACGAGCAGGAGTTGGCGCATGGGCAATCATGCCGGGGCGCGACGCGATTATCCACTCCTGAAAGAACGGAATTCACGGAACGCTCGATCAGCATGGAAACCGGCCGGGACCTCGTTCGATGAGGCGCTAAGGGCCGAAGAAACTGAATGCATGGAACGGGCGGAAGAAGCGGAACCAGCGGATCAAGCAGTGTTCCTTGCATGATCCGCCCGTTCAGCCTTCTCCGTAGGTTCCGTGAATTCCGTTTGGATCTCTATCGAGGGACGATTCTCCGCTGGTCGAATGAGCTCAATGAGAGAAGCCCGCCCAGATCGGCAGTTTCCTGCACGATCCACCCGTTCCAGGGTTTCCGTGCGGTCCGTTCAGAGCTCGTTCTTGACTGATCCGGCTCCGCCCCCCTATTCTGTGTCCATGGCCAGCCCGCGCAACTTTGCCTTCGCCTTCTATTACTACGGACGTCCGACGACGGGCCGTGGCTGGAGACGTACGCGCGACTGAGGCACGCTGGCTCACCGCAACGATCCCCCGACGGCCCGTGGAATTCCACGGGCCGTTTCTGTTTTCCGCCCCTCCGCCCCCTCCGTCACGATCATGATCATCATCACGCGACCCGACATCAGCGACGACGAGCTCGATCACATCCGCGAACGGGTGGAGTCGGCCGGGCTGCACACGCACATCTCGCGCGGTGAGCATCGCACGATCATCGGCTGCATCGGCGTCGAGGCGCGCCTCCCGGAGCTGCCACTCCGCTCGTTCCCCGGCGTGGAGTCGGTGCTGCCGGTGCTCAAGCCGTACAAGCGCGCATCGCGCGAGTTCAGCGTCGATCGCACGATCGTGCAGATCGGGAACAGCGCCACGATCGGTGGCAGATCGATCGCGGTCATCGCCGGCCCCTGCTCCGTGGAAAACCGCGACATGCTGCACGAGACGGCCGTCGTCGTGCGCGACGCGGGCGCCACGATCCTGCGCGGCGGAGCGTTCAAGCCGCGCTCGTCGCCGTACAGTTTCCAGGGGCTCGGACGCGAAGCCCTCCGCCTGCTCGTCGAGGTGCGCACCGCCACCGGCCTCCCCGTCGTGACCGAGGTGCTCGACACGCGTGACGTCGATCTCGTGGCCGAGCATGCGGACATGCTCCAGGTGGGCGCGCGCAACATGCAGAACTTCGCGCTCCTCGCCGAACTGGGACGCGTGAAGCGGCCCATTCTCCTCAAGCGCGGCATGTCGGCCACGATCGTGGAGCTGCTCATGGCCGCCGAATACATCATGGCCAACGGCAACGACCAGATCGTGCTGTGCGAGCGCGGCATCCGGACCTTCGAGCGCGCGACCCGTAACACGCTCGATGTCTCCGCCATCCCCGTGCTCAAGCGCGAGACCCACTTGCCCGTGATCGTCGACCCGAGCCACGCCGGTGGCGACGCGTCGCTCGTCGCACCACTCGCGTTCGCCGGCATCGCGGCTGGCGCGGACGGCCTGATCATCGAGGTGCACCCGGATCCGGAAAGCGCGCTCTCCGACGGCGATCAGTCGCTGGCGCCTCCCGCCTTCCTCTCGCTGATGGACCGGATCGGTGCCTTCGCCGTGGCTGCAGGGCGCGTCGCCCCTCAGCCCGCCGCGGGAGTGTCGGCATGATGAGCACTGGTGAAGCGGCGCGCGATCCGCGCGAGGTGCTGATGGAATGCCGCAACGCGATCGAGGTGATCGACCGGCGTCTCGTCGCCCTGCTCGCTCAGCGCAATGCGCTCGGTCTCCGCGCCGCGGCGGCGAAACACGAGGCGGGGCTTCCACTGAAGGACAAGGCGCGTGAAGCGGAGGTGATCGAGCGCGCCGTGGCGGAGGGGCGGAGTCACGCCCTGTCCGACAAGGCGGTGAAGAAGATCTTCGAGCGCATCGTCGAAATGTCCCGCCAAGCCCAGGAAGACGCGCGATGATTCCCGACACGCGCATCGCCGTGATCGGTCTCGGTCTCATGGGCGGCTCCCTGGCGCGGGCGCTGCACGTACGCGGCGTGCGGGTGCTCGGCTATGACCGCGACGCCACCCAGCTCGACGCCGCGGTGCGCGAGGGCGTCGTGCACGAGGAGCTCGACTCCACGCTCGCGGGGCTCGCGTCGGCGGACGTGGTGGTGCTCGCGCTTCCGGTCGACTCGACGCTCGCCCTCCTGCCGTGTCTCGCGCCGCTCGCTCGCGACGCGCGGCTCGTGATGGACCTCGCGAGCACCAAGCGCACCATCGTCGCCGCCGCGGAG
>JBBQDE010000228.1:0-5318 GCA_038319425.1 Gemmatimonadales bacterium | reverse complement strand
CGAACCACTGTGATCCGAGCAGGCCGAGCTCCTCGCCGCTGAAGTGCGCCACCAGGATCGATCGTCGCGCCGGACGCGCGGCGAACAACCGTGCGAGCTCCAGCACGGCGGCCGTGCCGCTCGCGTTGTCGTCGGCGCCGTTGCGGATTGCGTCCTTCGCCTCCGGGTCCATCGCGTTCGCCGCCGACCGCCCGAGATGATCGAAGTGCGCGCCGATCACCACGTACTCGCCGCGGAGCGCGGGATCGCGACCGGGCACCATCGCGACGACATTCTGCGTGCGTACGCCATCGGGCTGGCCGGCGTGGGCCATCTGCGCGCTGCGCGCGACGAAGCGCTGCAGATACCCGCCGTTGACCTCGAGGGGACGAAGCCCGATCGCGGCGTGCCGGCGCGCGAGCCAGGCAGCCGAGCTGTCGTTGCCGGGAGTGCCGGTACCGCGCCCCTCGCGCTGGTCGTCGGCGAGCCACGCGATGTCACGCCGCAGGCGACCGGCATCCGGCACGGCGACGGGCGCCGGAACCGACTCGGCGGTGCGGCAGGCTCCAGCGACGAGTACGAGACCGGTGAGGAGCGGACGGAGCTGATGCATGACGGCCAGAAGGGACGAAGGGTGGCGCGCAACAGCTCGCGAGCCGATGCCCGAATGGTAACGGCGCTCCGCCGGGTGCGTGAAGGGCGGGCGCGAGTAGCGTGCGGCTCCGCACGGCCCATAGCTTTCGTGACCGCACGGTCGTTGGATCCCGCCAGCCGACATCGCACATGGACTATTCGGCGACCTTCGCCCGTCACTTCGTCCGGCTCGTGTGGCTGCTGTCGAACGAGCCGGCGAACGTCGACGAGCAGAAGGCAGCGCTGCGCGCGCTCGTCACCGTTGCCCGCGAAGGATTCGTGTCGCTGGGGGAGCGGGGCGGGCAGCTCACCGCGAACGGCACCGCCCTGCCGACGGCGTTCCCCGGTGTGGCCGACGTCGTGGCGCGAATGGCGGTGCATCGGGTGAAGACGATCGAGGTCGATCGCAGCGCCAGTGCTGCCGACGTCCTTCGGATCGCCAGGCAGCTCGCCGGCGCCGCTGGCGACCTGCCGTCCCCACCCGGGTCGACCGCCCGGTTGAACGTCGACACCCCAACGACGGCCACAAGCGCCGCCGCGCCGGAGGCCAGCCGCGCTTCCGCGCTTCCCAGCATGGATTTCGGCGAGATGCTGGACGATCCGCTCGCCGCCACGCCAGAGCGCAGGCCGCCGTCTCGGGCCGAGCCGTCGGTTGCCGATCAGTCGAGCAGGGCCCGCCGCGACACCGGTGGCATGTTCGATCATTTCGCGGCCGCTCGCACGTCGAGCGCCACGCCGAAGGAAGTGCTGGCGCGACTCGACTCCGAGTCGTCGCCCACGGCCCTCATCGCGCTGCTCGACGAGCTAGTCACGCGCGCCGAGCAGGCGATGGGAGCCGATCAGCCCGCGCTCGCCACCGAGATCTTCCATCGGATCGTGCGTCGAGAGCGCGACGCGCACGACTTCGAGGTAAAGCGCGCCTTCGTGCTATCGGTGAAGCGACTGACGAAGCCCGCGCTGCTGAAGGCGGTGGTGCTCGAGCTCGCGCGCGAGCGACGAGAGGAATCGCTGGTCATTCTGGCGCGGACAGGCGAAGACGGAGCGGACGCACTGATCGAGCAGCTCGCGGAGGAAGAGGTGCGCCGCGTGCGTCTCTCCTACTTCGATGCGCTCGTCCACCTGCAGGCGGGCGTCCCCACGCTCATCCACATGCTCGGCGATGCGCGCTGGTACGTGGCGCGCAACGCGGCGGCCTTGCTGGGCGAGATGCAGGCACGCGATGCGGAGAAGCCCCTCGCCGCGCTGCTGCACCACGACGACGAGCGCGTGCGTCACGCCGCGACGGTGTCCCTGATGTGGCTCGATACGCCACGCGCGCTCCCGACCATCCAGGATACCCTGAAGGACGTCGCGCCGCAGATGCGGATGCAGGCCGCGGCGGCGCTGGTGAAGCGGAAGGAGAACAACGTCGCGGACACGCTCCTTCGCGCCCTGGACGAGGAGCGCGACGACGAGGTGAGCGCCGCCTTCCTCATCGCGCTCGGGCGCTTGGGCACACCGAGCGCGGTGGCGCGGTTGATCGCCACGGCCGAGCCGGACAAGGGAATGTTCCGCAAGAAGCCGGTGGCGCTGCGGGTGGCGGCGGTGCAGGCGCTGTCCGAGGCGCGGACGGACGACGCGCTTGCCGCGCTCACGATGCTTCAGGGGGACAAGGACGAGGACGTGCGCGCGACGGCAGTCTACGCGCTGGGCCGGCGGGCAAGAGGGGGAAAGTGAAAGGGGGAAAGGGTGACAACGGTGTCACCTTCTCACCTTCTCACCTTCTCACCTTCATCTCGCGGTCAGGTCCGTCTTCGCGGTCACCGAGCGGCAGAACTCCGCGATCAGCGTCGCGGCATTGTCCACGTCGGCGAGGTCCACCATCTCGTTCGGCGAGTGCATGTAGCGGTTCGGGATCGAGACGAGCCCCGTCGCCACCCCTTCACGCGCGATGTGGATGGCGTCGGCGTTGGTGGAGGTGTCGCGTCCAACCGCATGCACCGCATGCGCGATGCCGTGCTTCTTCGCCGTCTCGCGCAGCAGCGTGTGCACCACCGGCGAGATGAGTGCGCCGCGGCTGATGATCGGGCCGCCGCCCATCTTGTGATCGCCGATCTCCTTCTTCTCGATGTTCGGATGATCGGTGGCGAAGGTGACGTCGACGACGATCGCGATCTGCGGGTTGACGAAGTGCGCGCACACCAGGGCGCCGCCGCCATGCCACGCGATCTCCTCCTGGGTGGTGGCCGCAGCGACGACGCGTGCCTCGCCGGGCTTCTCGGCGTAGCGCCGCAGGGCCTCGAGCACGATGAACGCACCGATCCGGTCGTCGATGGAGCGTGAGACGAGTCGACCGTTCGGAAAATCGAGGCTGCGCGAGTCGATTACCCCCGCATCGCCGATGTCGAGCCGCTCCTCCGCTTCGGCGCGCTTTCGCGCCCCGATGTCGACCCACAGGTCGGCGAACTTGCTGGAGTGCTCGCGGTCGTCGGGCTTCATGAGGTGTATGGGCTTCTTGCCCACGACGCCGAGCACGTCGCCGTCCCGGCCGATGAACCGGATGCGCTGGCCCACCAGCACCTGCGGATCCCAGCCGCCGATCGGCGCGATGTACACGTAGCCGTCGTCGTCGATGTACTGCACGATGACGCCGATCTCGTCGAGGTGGCCGTCGAGCATGATCGTCACGGCCCCGGCCGGATTGATCTCGGCCATGCTGTTGCCGGCGACGTCCGGGGTCACCTTCTCGGCGAAGGTCTTGGCCTCGTCGCGCCACACGCGCGACGCAGCCGTCTCGTAGCCCGAGGGTGCCGGAGCATCGAGGAGACGCTTCAGGAAGCTGATCGAGGACGCGCTGAGCATCGTGGCGGCTGTGAGGGGTACGCGCAGAAACCGTGGCGAAGGCTAGTCGGCTCCCCGGCGTCGAGGAAGCGCGGTGCCCATGGTACGGCCATCCAGTTGCGCGGCTGAAGACAAGACGACAGCATCCACGCTCATGTCACTCATCTATCTCGCGATCGGCCTGGCGGCCGGCCTCCTGTCCGGCCTGTTCGGCATCGGCGGCGGCATCCTCATCGTGCCGGCCCTCCTGCTCGTCGGCCGGATGCAGCCGGCCACGGCGACCGGCACCTCCCTGGGCGCGCTCCTGCTGCCCGTGGGTGCGCTCGGTGCCTGGCAGTACTACCAGAATGGGCACGTGGACGTCCGCGCCTCCCTGCTCATCGCCCTCGGCCTGCTGGTCGGCGCCTTTTTCGGGGCGAGGTTCGCGCAGGGAATCGACCCGGTCACGGCGAAGCGAGCCTTCGCGGCCTTCCTGCTCATTGTCTCGGTGCGGATCTGGATGACGGCCTGATACCGGCGATGGCGCGCGGAGCGGCGCGGCCGTCGCGACTCCTGCTCAGTCGTTCGTGCCGTCGCCGGGCCGGATCGGGAACGCGGCGAAGGTGATGAGCAGCACGACGAGACCGCCCACGTACCAGCGCGCGTCTTCTGTGAAGCCGTAGTAGATGATGCCGAACCAGGCGAGCATCTGCCCGAACAACCACGCGATGAGGCTCTCGGGAATTCCCAGCGAGAGCCGGCGGCGGCGCGCGATGCCGCTGTGCCAGAAGCGCATGTCGACGATCTGCACGAGCGCGTACAGCCACGTCATGATGCCGACGACGCGCAGCTTGCCGACCAGCGTGCCGGCCTGCGGCGAGCTGGCCCCGACGGAGTGCCACACCCACACCACGAGCCCGACGAACAGGGTGATGCCGAACAGGATGGCGCGAACGCGACCCTGCGCCTCGGCGGTGAGCCAGGGGTACCGCGGCGAGGTCCGCGTGGTGTCGAGATCGGTGGTTGGATGCTGGACCATGCTCGCCTCGGTCGGGAACTGCGCACTGTAGTACGCGGGTGGAGCCGGTACGGGAGCGTACTTCGGTGGCTTTATTCAGGCGATCACCGCTGGTAGACCGCCCTGCCCCCAATATAGGTCGCGACGACGCTGGTGCCGAGGATGTCGCGCTCGGGCACCGTCATCACGTCGCGGTCGAGCACGACGAAGTCGGCCAGCTTGCCCGGGGTGAGGGAGCCCATCACCGCCTCCTGGAAGGCGGCGTATGCTGGCCAGATCGTCATCGCCTTGAGCGCTTCGTCGCGGGTCATGCGCTGTTCCGGCATCCATCCCGCCGCCGGCCAGTTGTCCGCGTCCTGCCGCGACACCGCGGAATGGAACGAGAGCAGCGGATTCACCGCTTCCACGGGGAAGTCGCTGCCGTTCGGCACGACGACGCCCGTGTTCAGCAGCGACCGCCACGCATAGGCACCGAGCAGGCGGCCGAGTCCGAGGCGGCTCCCCGCCCAGTACATGTCGCTCGTCTGATGCACGGCCTGCATGGAGGGAATCACTCCGAGCTCGGCGAAGCGCGGGATGTCGTCGTGATCCAGGATCTGCGCGTGCTCGATGCGAAAGCGGTGATCGGCGGTGGGATTGGCCTTGAGAGCGGCATCGTACGCGTCGAGCACCACGCGGTTGCCGCGGTCGCCGATGGCGTGGGTATTCACCTGGAAGCCGGCGCGCAGCGCGCGCGCGGCGACGGCCTGGATGTGCGCGGGCGCGCTGAGCAGGAGCCCGCGATTGTTCGGGTCGTCGGAGTACGGCTCGAGCAGCGCAGCGCCCCGCGAGCCGAGCGCGCCGTCGGCGTAGAGCTTGAAGGCGCGAATCCAGAGGTGGTCGTCGTACA
>JBBQDE010000227.1:0-5336 GCA_038319425.1 Gemmatimonadales bacterium | reverse complement strand
GATGATCCCGTTCTTCACGATGAGCCCCACCAGCAGGATGAGCCCCATGAACGACGACACGTTCAGCGGCGTGTTCGTGATCCAGAGCAGCAGCATCGCGCCCACGAACGAGATGGGTGCCGCGGCGAGCACCACCAGCGGTTCCACGAACGACCGGAACTGCAGCACCATCACGCCGATCACCGCCGCCACGGCCAGCGCCAGCACGGTGAGCAGCGACTTGAACGCGGCGGCCTGTCCGGCCGCCTGCCCGCCGATCTCGATGCGGATGCCGGTCGGCGCCGGGTGCTTCGCGAGGACGGCTTTCACCTCGCTGTTGACCGACCCCAGGGAACCGGTGACGTCGCCCGTCATGGTGATCATCTGCTGCTGGTTCTCGCGCGTGTACGCGGAGCGCGCCTCCGTGGGCTCGAACGTCGCCATCGCGGACAAGGGCGCTGTGGTGCGACTCGCCGGGATGGCCACCGGTAGGCTGCCGAGCCGCAGCGCGTCGTTGCGCACCACGTCCGGCGCACGCACGCGGACGTTGATCGACCGGTCCTGCAGGCGCACTTCGCCCGCATCCACGCCGAGCAGTGCGCCGTTCACCGACGCGCCCACCTGCTGAGGTGTCAGCCCGATGCGGTTCGCCTCCGCGCTGTTGATCTGCATCATCAGCTCGGGCGAGGTCTCGCTCACGCCGTTGAAGAAGTCCTCGATGCCGCTCACCTTGGACATGTCGGGCTCCAGCGACTTCGCGTACGTCTCGAGCGCGTCGAGGTCCGGGCCGAACAGCTTGATCTCCACCGGCCGCGCGGCGCCCGCCAGATCGTTGATCACGTCGCTGAGGATCTGCACGAACTCGATGCGCAGCCGCGGTACCGCCGACTGGACTTTCACGCGCACCTCGTCGATTACCTCCGCGCTCGATCGATCGCGCTGATTCCCCGCCTTCAGCCTCGCCACGATGTCGCCGCGGTTCTGCTCCGTGGCGAACAGCCCCAGCTCGGCGCCGGTGCGCCGCGACAGGCCGGCTACCTCAGGGGTTTTCATCAGGATGTCTTCCGCCACGTGCACCATGCGGTCGGTCTCCACCAACGCCGTGCCGCCCGGCGTGAAGTAGTCGAGCACGAACGCCCCCTCGTCGATCTCCGGCAGAAAGCCCGTCGGCACGAGCCGGTAGACGACGAAGCCGGCGACGATCATGAGCACGGCGCCGACGATCATGAGCCGCGGATGGTGCAGCACGCGGTCGAGCGATCGGGTGTAGCGCTCCGAGAGCGCGTCGATCGCCCCGCCGATCCGTGCCAGCACACCGGTCTTCTTCGCGTTCGCCGATGCGGCGTCGGTCTCCGCCGGATCGGCCTGGAGAAATGCCTCGGCCAGCAGCGGAATGATCGTCACCGCCAGGATCAGCGATATCAGTACGGCGATCGTCAGCGTGATGGATAGCGCGGCGAAGAACTGCCCCACCACGCCCTGGAGCAGGCGCAGCGGCAGGAACACCACCACCGTGGTGATGGTGGACGTCGTGACGGGAACGATCAGCTCCTGCACCGCCTCGCGGATCGCGCGGTCGCGGTCGG
Organism: Gemmatimonadales bacterium; assembly: GCA_038319425.1. Taxonomy (GTDB): domain Bacteria; phylum Gemmatimonadota; class Gemmatimonadetes; order Gemmatimonadales; family Gemmatimonadaceae; genus AG11. The sequence goes on along the minus strand of JBBQDE010000227.1, from coordinate 3,771 downwards.
GCGTGAAGCCGAGGTGGCGCACGATGTTCTCGCTGATCACAACGGTGTCGTCGATCACGATGCCGATGGCAATCGCCATCGCGCCCAGGGTCATCAGGTTGAACGTCTGCCCCACGAGCGACATCACGAACACCGTGATGGCGAGGGTCAGCGGAATGGACGCCGCGCTGATCGCCGTGATCCGGCCGCGGCGCAGGAAGAGGAAGAGAATGATCACGGCGAGCACGGCACCGATGAGCATCGCGTCGCGCACCGACGTCGTGGCTTCACGCACCAGCGACGCCTGGTCGTACACCGGTTTGAGCACGATCCCCGGCGGCAGCGTCTTGCGCAGGGTCTCGGCCACCTTGGCCACGCTGTCCGCGATCGCGACGGTATTGCCGCCGACCTGTCGCGTGATGTTCAGGAGGGCGGCCGGCCGGCCATCGCCCGCCACGATGCGCACGTGATCCTCGGTCCCCACCTCCACCGTGGCCACGTCGCGCACGCGCAGCCCGCGCCCGACCACCACGTTGCCGATGTCCTCCGCCGTCGTGGCCTCCTGCGCGGTGACGACGAGGTACTGCTTGTAGTCCTGCGCCACGCGGCCCACTGCGGCCACGGTGGTGGAGTTGCGGATCGCCGTCGCGATGTCGTCGTACGAGAGTCCCTGCTCGGCGACGCGAACCGGATCGGCGATCACCTCGATCTCGCGCACGTCGGACGCCTGGACGTCCACGCGCCCCACCCCGGGCACGCGCGACATCACCGGCCGGATCTGGAATCGCGCGATGTCGTACAGCGTCGCCGGATCGCCACCCTGCAGGTTGTACGAGATGACCGGGAAGAGCGACGGCGACAGCCGCTCCACCTGCACCTCCAGCCCGGCCGGCAGCGTCGACGCCACCTGATTCACCCGCGCCTGCGTCTGCTGCAGCGCGAAGCCCATGTCGGTGTTCGGCGCGAAGGTCACCGAGATCTCGCTCGCACCGCGGATCGATCGCGACTGCACGCGTGTCACACCCGGCACCACGCCGACCGCCTCTTCCAGCGGTTGGGTGATGGAGAACACGACCTGCCGCGCGCCGAGCGCCGAGCCCTGCGCCACGATCGTGATGCGCGGAAACTGCAGCTCCGGATAGATCGCCGACGGAAGCCCGGTGGCCGCCCAGATTCCCGCTGCGCACAGCAGCGCCACGACGAGATACACGAAGCGGCGCTGGCTCCCGACCGCGCCGGCCAGCGTCCAGCGCTGTTCCACGGCGTGGGATTCCCGCGGCGAGTCGCTCATGGCTTCACGGGCACGGGGCGCGACACGCGGGCGCTGTCCTCCAGGCCGTATGCGCCCTTCGTGACCACGACTTCGCCCCCCTTGAGCCCGTCGGTGATCTCGGCCTTCGCCTCCGTGCGCCCGCCCACCTGCACGTCGCGCGAGTGCGCGATGCCCGCCTTGTCCACGACGAAGAGCTTGTAGCTGCCGGGCTCCTCGCCGGGTACCAGCGCCTCCACCGGCACGACCACGGCGCCGGCGCGCGTTTCCACGTCGATCGTTCCCAGCACGCTCTCGCCGAGCCGCAGCGTGCGCGCGGAAGTGCTCACCGTGACGCGGATCTGCACCGACCTGGAGCCGCTGTCCACGGCCGCGCCCACCGAGGCGACGCTGCCGGCGCCGATCGACTCGCCGCCCGCCCGGTCGCCCGCCGTGAGGACCACATGGCGACCCGGGAGGATGGATCCGGCGTCGGTCGGCCCGAGCGAGAGCACGACGTCGAACGCCGACGGATCCGCGACTTCGACGAGCACCTGTCCCGCGTCGGCCGGGGCGCCCAGCACCGCCGTCATCCGCGTGACCACACCGCTCACCGGTGAGCGCAGGACCGACAGCTGCACCCCGCGCTGCGCCGCCACGGCGTCGCTGCGCGCTTTCGCGAGCTCCGCCGCTGCCACCTCCGCGTCCTTGCGCGGCAGGATCCCTTCGTTCGCGAGTCGCTGCGCCCGCTGCTCGTTGCGCTGCGCGGCCGACAGCGCGGCCTGCGCGGCGCCAGCGGCGGCAGCGAACTGGGTCTGCTCGAACTCCACCAGCGGCTGCCCCGCGCCGACACGCTGCCCATCGGCCACGTACACGCGAGCGATGCGCGTGGCGGAGGGCGCGCTGAGCGCGGCATAGCGGCCCGGCCGCCCCACGACGCTGCCGATTGCCGACAGCGTGCGCGTGAACGGCTCAACCGACGCGACGGCCGTCTTCGCCGCGACCACGGGCAGCACCTCTCCCTCGGCAGTCGCGTCGGATCCCTTGCAGGCCACGCCGACGGCGGCGAGCGCCGCGACGAAAGCGAGAGCCGAACGGCGCGAGCGCGCCTCCGAGCGTACGATCATGGTGATGGAACCGTCTGGGTGAGGGCGCGCAGCTCCGACTCGATCGTCAGCAGCGCCGCCAGGTCGTCGATGTACTGGCCCAGCACCTCGCGCGCGGTGCGGCGCGCCTCGAGCACTGCGGGAAGTGCCGACGCGCCCTCGCGATATGCCGTGAGCGACTTCGCCGCGACGCGCTCGGCACGAACCACCAGGTCCTGGTCGCGCGCCACTCGCACGCGCAACGATTCGCGTTCACGCGTGCCTTCGATCAGCCGCTGCCGCACGAGCAGCCGGATCGACGCGAGCTCGGCCCGCGCGCGGTCGCGTTCCGCCTGCGCCTGCGCGATGGGCCCCTGGTTGCGGCTGAACAGCGGCAGCGGGAACGACACGCCAACTGTCGGCAGCTTCGCGTTCGGATTTTCCGCCGCGGGATCGCCCCACTCCATGCCCACCTGCACCGAGGGCGCGCCGAACACGCTCCGCCGCTCGCGGGTGATCGCCAGGTCGGCGGCCGCGAGCGACGCTTCCGCGGCCGCGATGCCAGGGGTGACGGCGCCAGTCAGCGCGATAGTTGATGCAGGTCCCATCGGCAGCGCCACGAGCGCCGTCGTGCTGTCGAGCGCGCGCAGCATCGCATCGGTGTCCCGTGGCGTCAGGCGCAGCGAATCCACCAGCGTGATCGACGCGCTGTCGGCGGCAATCCCCATCAGCGTCTGCACCGTGAGCACGGTGCTCATGTACGTCAGCGAATCGGTCGCGGCCACGTTGGTCTGCTGACCGGCCGTGATCGTCGCGAGGTCCACGTCCAGGTCGCTCGCGTCGCCGGCGTCGCGGCGCGCCGCCGTCATCACACGCAGGCTGTCCGCGTCGCGCGCCGTCTGGCGCGACAGGCGGAACCGGGCCTGCGCCGCGAGCGCCATGGTGTAGGTGGTGTCCACCTCGATGATCGCCGACGTGCGCTCGGACAGGAAGCGCAGCCGTGCCGCGTGCGCGGTGGCGGTCGCCGCCCCCACGCGCGGCCCGCGCGACCATGGCGCGTCGACCGGAATGTCGAGGATGAGGTGCTTGCGCGGCGCCGACTTGGAGTACGTGGCGGCGAGCGACGGGTTGGGGAGCGCCTTGGCCGTGATGAGCGCGGCACGCGCCGCCGCCGTGTCGGCGCGCGCGAGCGCCACCCGAGGGCCGGCCGCGAGCGCGGCGCGATGCGCATCGGAGCGGGTCACGGGTTGCTGGGCGGGCGCTCGCCGGGCAACGGCGGAGAACACCAGCGTGGCGGCGGCCAGCACGTGAAATGGTCGCGTCGAGAGGGGTCGGCTCACCCCCGAACGCTAGCGACATGACCTGTCAGGACAATGACAGGTGCGGCGAGGGGAGACTGTTCCCCACCGCACCGGAGCGCGGGAACACGACCGAGGCGCGGGCCCCGTGCCCCGGTTC
>JBBQDE010000226.1:0-5339 GCA_038319425.1 Gemmatimonadales bacterium | reverse complement strand
GGCGAACTGATCCCAGTCGTCCCGCATGTCGCACAGCTCCTCGGTGCACGTGCTCGTAAAGGCGAGAGGAAAGAAGGCGATAAGCACGTTCTTGCCCCGGAGCGCCGACAGCGTGACCGGCTGGCCCGACGTGGACGGCAGCGTGAAATCGGGAGCCGGAGCGCCTATGGCTGGTACGGATGGGGACATGGCGGAGCCTCGTTGAGATGGATGGGTGCGGCCTGCCAACCATAGCGGCTGGCGCCAGCCCTTGGCACCGCGAGAGACGAAGGCGGGAGGTCTGAGCTCCGTTCCAGCTCCGCTCGGCTTCATGCCTGTTGTCGACAATGGAGCGAAGATTGTCATTTCAGCACGAATTCGTAACGATTTAGCTACTGTCTGATAGTTTTAGTGTGAAATGCATCACCGAACGTGCTGTTTACGCAGGATGTCGTTGACGAATCGAGCACCGCGACATAGGTTGGTCGGTACAGCTGGACCGCCGCGAATCCCCCTTTTCCGATGCTCGATGCACATCGTCCGTCACGTCCGTCCGCTCGCGTCGCTGACGCCGCTCAACGGCAATCGCGGCGCGTTCGCGCGAGGTCGGGGGAGTTGACGGGTGGACGAGTCGGTCGGAGCTACACGACGCCCCTGCCTCCCATTGGATGCAGGGGCGTCGTCCTTCGGGGCGCCGAGGTTCGGCGTGCCGACGCATGACTTCAGTGGCAGGAGCCAACGCATGACCCGGAAGCATTTCTTGCTCGTCAGCGATTTCGACCAGACCCTCAGCTTCAACGACTCCGGACACGTGCTGAGCGACATGCTCGGCATCACCACGTTCGCCGAGAAGGTGTCGGCGCTCTCGCAGTTGAACCTCGTGCAGTCGGGCGCCGAGCTCTCGTACCTCCTCCTGCACGACGCGGAATTCCGGCGCGTGCGTCGCACCGATCTTGTGGAGGTCGGGCGACGCATTCGCCTCAAGCGCAACATCTCGCTGCTCACGTCCTTTCTCGAGCGCCGCATCGAAGGGCACCGGTTCGACTTCTACGTCGTGTCGGCGGCGCCGGAAGACGTCGTGCACGCCGCGCTCGAGGGCATCGTGCCGCCGGAGCGCGTGATCGCCACACGTTTCGTCTACGACGAGGGCACGGGCGAGATCGCCGCGATCGTTCGCGTGCCTGCCGGCTTCGGCAAGGTGGCGGCGGTGAACGAGCTGCGGGAGACGCTCGGCATGCCGGGTGAGCGCGTGGTGTACGTCGGCGACGGGAGCTCCGACATCCACGTCATGCTGCACGTGAATCGCTGCGACGGGCTCACGATCGCCGCGTCGGAGGCGCGGCACATTGCCAGCATCGCACGGCGCACCGTGATGAGCGACGACGCACTGAGCGTGCTCATTCCCGTGCTCGAGGACATCCTCGGCTACGACCGGACCCGCATCCGCGCCCTGTTCGAGCAGCACGGTGTGCTGATCCAGGAGTGGGATCGCGTGCGCACCGACTGGCTCACCATCCGCGACGGCCGACGGCAGTCGTCCGGCGCGCGCGCCTGATGTCACCGCGTCGCCATTCGTCAGTTCACCCTTCGGAGATCTGATCGTGCTCCAATCCGCCATCGTGCCCGCCGACACCGCGTGGATGCTGGTGAGCACGGCGCTCGTGCTCCTCATGACGCCCGCGGCCGCGTTTTTCTATGGTGGGTTGGTCCGCGCCAAGAACGCGCTGAATACGATGATGATGTGTGTCGGCTCCATTGGCGTGGTCGGCGTGCTCTGGCCGCTCTTCGGGTATTCCTTGGCGTTCGGCGGCTCCGCCCAGTGGGTCGGTGGCGGGCAGTACGTGTTTCTCCGCGATGTCGGGCTCGACGCACACGGCACGATCCCGCACCTGCTGTTCATGGCGTATCAGGGCACCTTCGCCGTGGTGACCGCGGTGCTCATCGCCGGCGCCGTCGTGGAGCGCATGCGGTACAGCGCCTATCTCACCTTCATCGCGGCGTGGTCGCTGGCCGTGTACGCGCCCCTGGCACACTGGGTGTGGGGCGGAGGCTGGCTCGCGCAGCTGGGAGTGCTCGACTACGCCGGCGGTACGGTGGTGCACATCAACGCCGGCATCGCCGCGGCGATCGCGGCCATGCTCGTCGGTGGGCGCAAGGACTACGGCCGCCAGGCGATGCTACCGCACAACGTGCCCTTCGTGCTGCTCGGCACCAGCCTGCTCTACTTCGGATGGTTCGGCTTCAACGCCGGTAGCGCGCTGGCGGCGAACGGCGCCGCGGTGCTGGCGTTCACCAACACGCTGCTCGCGCCGATGGCGGCACTCACCGTCTGGATGTCGCTCGACGCCGCCCGCACCGGGCGCGCCACGGCCGTCGGCGCGGCGACGGCGATCGTGATCGGACTGGTCGTCGTCACTCCCGCCGCCGGCTTCGTCTCGCCCCTCTCCGCGCTCGCGATGGGAGCGATCGGCACGGTGCCGAGCTACTTCGCCATCCTGTGGCGCGCCCGGTCCCGCCTGGACGATTCGCTCGACGTGCTGGCTGGCCACGGCGTGGGTGGAATCAGCGGGGCGCTCCTCACCGGCGTCTTCGCGAATGCGCAGTGGGGCGGAACCGACGGGCTGCTGCACGGACGTCCGGCGCAGCTGGGCATCCAGGCGATCGGCGTGGCGGCGTCAGTCGCCTACAGTGCGGCCGTCACGTACGGGTTGCTGAAGGTGATCAACGTCATGCTGCCGCTGCGCGCCGCGGCACGGGCGGAGGGGGTGGGCATGGACATCACCGAGCATGGAGAGGAGGCGTACTCGGACGGCGAGGGTGCAGTGCTGGTGTTTCGCGAGCCCGCGCCAGCCGTCGCGCTCAGCGTCGCAGTTCCGCTCACCCAGGCCGGTGCCGCATGAAGCTCATCGTCGCCATCATCCGGCCCGAGCGGCTGAACGACGTGCTCGAGCGATTGTACCGCACCGAGGTGCGCGGACTCACCGTGAGTCGAGTGATGGGTCACGGGGGAGAGACCGAGCAGGTGGAGACGTATCGCGGCACCACCGTGAAGGTGGAGCTGCACGAGAAGGTGCGGCTGGAGATCGGCGTGTCCGAGTCGTTCGTCGAGCGGACGGTCGGAGCGATCCTCGCGAGCGCGCGCACCGGGGACGTGGGAGACGGCAAGGTGTTCGTGCTGCCCGTGGAGAGCGTCTATCGGATCCGGACCGGCGAGCGCGACCAGGCCGCGGTCACGCCCGCCGCGGGGGACGCCGCCTGCTAGCGGAGCGTCCGTGACCGCTCGATGGCGGCGAGCAGGGTGGCGAGCAGGGTGGCGAGCAGGGTGGCCGGATCGAAGATGCGGCGCATCGTCTCCGCGTCCATCCCCTTTCCGGTATCGCGCACGACGATCGTCGCGAAGCGGGCGGCGCTGGACGCGAACCGAGCGGGCAGAAATGACGACGGGTCCGGATCGCTGGGATCCGGACCCGTCGTCGTGCTCGTGCAGAGTGCCCGGATGGAGCGTATCGGGATCGAACCGATGACCTCCTGCTTGCAAAGCAGGCGCTCTCCCAGCTGAGCTAACGCCCCGGATCTTGCAGACTCGTGCAAGCTAACGTCCCACAACCAGAGGGAGAAGCGACCATGCCGGCCACCCATGCCGCTGGTGCTGCGACCCAGCACATCACCGTTCGCTGTGCGTCGTGCGCGCGATGGAACCGTATCGACGCGCGGCGGGCGGCGGATGGACCCAAGTGCGGCGCGTGCGGCACGCCGCTCACCCTCGATCGTCCGATCCTGCTCGACGACGCGACGTTCGACCGGGTGATCGGCGGCACCGACCTGCCGGTGCTGGTGGATTTCTACGCCGACTGGTGCGGGCCGTGCAAGATGATGGCGCCCGCCGTGGAGGAGCTGGCCCGCACCTCGGTCGGCCGGGCCCTGGTCGCCAAGCTGGATACCGACGCCTCGGCACGAACGGCCGGCCGCTTCCAGATCCGCGGCATTCCCACGTCGATCGTGTTTCGTGGTGGCAAGGAGGCGAAGCGCCAAACCGGCGCGGTGCCGCTCGGCGCACTCAAGGAGATGCTCGCGTGAGGACAAAGGAAAGGTGAGAGGGTGAGAGGATGAGAGGGTGAGAGGACAAGACAGATGAAGGGCACGCCGGACGGAGTCCAGCGTGCCCTTCACTTTCTCACCCGTTCACTCTTTCACTCTTTCACTCCTTCATCCTTCATCGGCTACTCGTGCGCCGGCAACGGCTCCATCGTTTCGGGATTCACCGGCACCTGCACTTCGTCGCGATACGGCGACGTCATGAGCGTGACGCGCATGCGCGGGAACGCATTCATGAACGCCATGTAGCAGAGCCCCCACACGCCCACGTACCCGAGGGCAATCGCGATTTCCCACACGCCGAACGGGGTGTGCGCGGCTTCGCCGTAGAGCGACGGGTACACCTCCAGATAGCGCACAAGCCACATCCCGACCAGGCTGATTCCCGTGAAGAGCGCGAGGGTGGGATGGAACACCTTCGCCGCGCGCGAGAGCAGGCCGAAGAAAGGCGCGAAGAACACCATGATGACGGCCGACACGGTCAGGTTCACCCACGGCTCGATGAGGCGGAGCCGCGGCCAATGCGTCTCCTCGCCCATGTTGCCGTACCAGATCACGAGATACTGGCCGAACGTGAGGTAGCCCCAGAACGCGGTGAACGCGAAGCACAGCTTGCCCAGATCGTGGAAGTGATTCTCCCTGATGAGCGCATCCGCGTGCAGGAAGCGGCGCCACGCCAGGACGAGCAGCGTGAAGGAGGTGAGGGCGCAGAGCCATCCCCCCATGAAGAACCACCAGCCGTACAGCGTGCTCTGGAAGTGCAGCGACAGCCCCATCGACAGGTCGAACGCCAGGATCGACCAGCCATAGCCGAAGGCGAGGGCGAGGAAGACCGCCAGCTTTCCCTGCAGCGAATGCGTGCTGTGCAGCTCGCGGCGCTCGTCGCGGAATCCGCGGCGCATCCGCGCCCGCAGCCCCGCCGCCCAGTTGGCGCCCGCCTCCGGCAGCAGGCCGACGTCGAGTCGCACCGACGTGTAGATGTACCAGAGCGAGAGCGCGGTGATCACGAGGAAAGACAGCAGCACGCGCGTGGTAAGGAACCCGGCGTTGAACCACGTCACCTTTTCGGGGACGGGAGGCGCTTCGTGCGTCCACGGGAAGATGTGGCCCTTGCCCAACAGCACGCTGATGAGGAGCAGCAGCAGCGCCATCGGCAGGAACGCCACGTAGCCTTCCAGCAGGCGGATGATCGGGCGCGACCACCGCGCCGTCGTGATCCGCTGCACGGCCACGAACATCACGCCGGCGGAGCTCAGCGCGGTGAA
>JBBQDE010000225.1:0-5339 GCA_038319425.1 Gemmatimonadales bacterium | reverse complement strand
GATGACGCGTCGCTGCGCAGCGTCGCGCCGCGTGCGGCCAGCGCGGCATCCTTCGAGCGAGTGAGCCGGTCGTCGAGCTGGGCCTTCACGCGGCGGATCTCGATCACCGCCTGGTTGGCCTCGTTCGCGCGATCGCGCACGCGGCGCGAGAACGAGTACTGTGCCCGCAATTCGGCGTCGGTTGCCGAGAGCCACGGATTGCGCGTGACCGTGATGGGCGTCATGAGCGTCCGTCCATCGGCGACGAGTCGCACGGTGTAGCGGCCGGGCGGCACCGCCGGCCCATTCGTGCTGGCGCCCCACAGAATCATCTTCGGCACCTGCGTGATGCCCTGCGCGCGCAGGTCCCAGACGAGTCGATTGATCCCCGCACCCATCGGCAGGAAGGTGCCGCGGTTGCGACCGCCGGCCGGCCTCGACGCAGTGTCAGCGCGTGCCGAGTCGGGCTTCGCGGTCGCTGCTCGCGCGGAATCGGCGCGCGTCGAGTCGGCCTTCGCCGTGTCCGGCTCGAAGGTGCGAACGACTACGCCTGCGGAGTCCACGATCTCGAGACGGGTCGTGATCGGCGCCTTCGCGAGCCACCAGCTGAGGGCGACGCCGGGGCTGGAGCGCACGCCGGCGGGAGGGACGAAGAGCTGCGCCGCGCTCGCGAGCACGGCCGGCGTCGCCTGTCGGAGCGCGGCGATGTCGTCCAGCACCCAGAAGCCACGGCCGTGCGTGGCGATCACGAGCTCGTTCCTCTCCACCACGAGATCGGCCACCGGCACGTCGGGCATGTTGAGCGAGAGCGAGCGCCAGCTCGCGCCGTCGTCGTACGAGAGATACACGCCGTGCTGGGTCGCGGCGTACAGCAGTCCTCGGCGCGTCGGGTCGGCGCGCACCGCGTGCACGTACGCGTCGGGGCGGATGCCGCTGACGATGCGCGTCCAGGTGTGGCCGTAGTCGGTGGTGCGGAAGATGTACGGCGCCAGGTCGTCGAACAGCGGCCGGCGCACGCTCACGTACGCGGTGCCGGACTCGAACGCCGACGCGTCGATCTGGCTGACGCGCCCGAAGGCGGGCATGTCCGCCGGCGTCACGTTCGACCAGGTGCGGCCGCCGTCGCGCGTCACGTGCACCAGCCCGTCGTCCGAGCCGGTCCAGATCACCCGCGCGTCGCGCTTGCCCGGTCCGACGCTGAAGATGGTGCCGTACACTTCGGGTCCATTCATGTCGCCGGTAATCGGGCCGCCGGACGGCCCCATCGTGCCCGGGTCGTGCCGCGTGAGATCGCCGCTCAACGCGCGCCACGTTCGCCCGCCGTCCGTCGTCGCCCAGAGGCGCTGCGACGACACGTAGAGTGTCTTCGGATCCGCCGGCGAGAAGATGATCGGGAAGGTCCATTGCCAGCGCTCCTTGATCGCGCTCGACGGCTCGCCCGAATAGAACCACGGATACGGGTTCACCTCGCGCGAACTGCCGGTGCGGCGGTCGAAGCGGTCCAGGTAGCCGCCGTTGTTCGTGCCCGAGTAGTACACGTCGATGTCGCGCGGATCGGGGGCGATGTAGCCCGGCTCGCCGCCTCCCGCGGTGTACGACACGGCCATGCCGCCCGCGGTGATGCCGGCCGCGCTGTCGGCCCGCGCGCCGCCGCCGCCACGCCGCCCACCCGCGCCGAGCCCGAAGGCCGCAGCGTTCCAGTCGTACGGCGTGCACAGTGTGCTGTTGTCCTGCTGCGAGCCGCACACGTGATACGGCACGTGGCTCGTGGTGGCGACGTGATAGAACTGCTCGGTGGGATAATCCTGCGCCGTCCACTTCGCGCCGCCGTTGACCGACACCGCGCCGCCCCCGTCGTTGCCGACCACGAGATGCTTGTTGTCGTCGGGATCGATCCACAGGTCGTGGAAATCGCCGTGGGTGCCGTTGTCGATCGACGCCGTCGTCTTGCCGGCGTTGCCCGATCGGAACATCGATGTATTCTGGAGATAGACGACGCTCGAGTCGCGCGGATCGGCGAACACGTGGGTGTAGTAGAAGGCACGCTGGCGAATGGCGCGGTCCTCGTTCACCAGCGTCCACGTGGCTCCCGCGTCATCACTGCGGAACAGCCCACCCTTCTCGTTCTCGACCAGCGCGTACACGCGGTGCGGATTGGCGCCCGACACGGCCACACCGATGCGGCCGATTGTGCCATCGGGCAGGCCCGTTGCGCGGGTGATCTCGGTCCAGTGCTCGCCGCCGTCGGTGCTCTTGAACAACCCGCTGCCCGGCCCGCCGCTCGACATGTGCGACTCGGTGCGGAACGCCTCCCACATGGCGGCGTACATCACGTTCGGGTCGGTGCGGTCGATCGCGATGTCGATCGCAGCCGTCTTGTCGTCGCGGTAGAGTACCTTTCGCCATGACTTCCCGCCGTCCGTGCTCTTGAACACGCCGCGCTCGGCGCTCGGCGCGCTGTACTTGCCGAACGCGGCGACGAAGACGATGTCGGGATTCGTGGGATGAATGCGGATCTTCGAGATGCCCTGCGACTCGCGGAAGCCGACGTGCGTCCAGGTCTTGCCCGCGTCAGCCGATCGGTAGACGCCGTCACCGGGCATGATGTTGCCCCGGATGCAGGTCTCGCCGGTGCCGATGAAGACGATATCCGGGTTGCTCTCGCTCACGGCGATCGCGCCCACCGACGCGCTGCCGATCTTGCCGTCGGTGACGGGCGCCCAGTTCTCGCCCGTGTCGGTGGTCTTCCAGAGGCCGCCGCCCGTGGCACCGAAGTACGCCTCGCGCGGGCGACCGCGCACGCCGCTCACCGCGATGGAGCGCCCGCCGCGGTCGGGACCGATGTTGCGCCACCGGTACGAGCGCAGGAGCGCGGAGTCGAGCGGGACCGAGGCCAGCGCAGTTTGCGCGTCGGTGGCAGTGGGCAGCGCGATGGAGATCAACGCGATGGCACCGGCGAAGACGAGCGAGCCGAGGGAGCGCGACGATGTCATGTCTGAGTCGATGTGGGAGCGAGTGAGCGGTGGAGCTCGAGCAGCCTCAGGACACAAGATGACGCAAGGACGCCCGTCCCGCACCGTCGCCGCCGTCAGCGGGCGATCGCGACGACGTGTGCCTGGATCCGGCCGTCCACGGCACCGGCGCCGAACTGCCGGACCAGTGCCGCTTGGGCCACGTCAGTGAGCTCGTCGAGCCGAGCTGGCGCGCGTGCTTCGATCTCGCCGCGTAGCGGCGTTCCCTGGCAAGACGCGATCGCCGGTACGCGTGCCGACGCCGCGCGACTGCGCCGAGTCACCGTCGAAATGTCCGCGGTTCTCGTGAACCCGGCGGTGGCGAGATCCTGCCGGATGGTCGCAGGGTCGTGATAGCCATGCGGTGTGCGGACCAGGAAGCGAGGCGGATCATCGGGAAACTCGGCGCGCAACGCCGTCGTTACCGTGTCGGCGAACTCGTTGTCCTCGATGCGATCCCACACGTTGAAGGCGAGCACGCCATCTCGCCGCAGCACACGTCGAGCCTCGGCGAACGCCCGCGGCTTGTCGGGAAAGAACATCACCCCGAACTGGCATACGACCACGTCGAACGACTCATCGGCGAAGGGGAGGTGCATCGCATCGGCCTGGCGCCATACCACGGGACGACTGGTGCCCACTGTCGCCGCGCGGGCGAGCATGGCGTCGTTCAGGTCCGTGACAACGATGGAAACGGCGCTCGGCAGCGTCGACGCCAGCACGCGGGTGACGACGCCCGTGCCGGCCGCGATCTCGAGCACGCGACTCACGCCGGCTGAAGGCAGACGCTGCACGAGGTCTGCGGCGTACGGCTCGAAGATCAGCGGAACCAGGTACGTGTCGTAGAGCTCCGATATCGAGACGCTGAACACACTGTCTGCTCGGGCATCGCCCACGATGACACCTCAGGTGGGGTCAGGCCTGGATCGGATCGGGCTGCGCCGCCGCACCGCGCGTCAGCCGGAACGTCAGGTGGCGCTTCACGCCCGGCCATTCCGCGGCCAGAATGCTGTAGATCACGCTGTCGCGCACCGAGCCGTCGCGACGCGCCTGAAAATGACGAAGCACGCCGTCGCGCTTGGCGCCGAGGGCTTCAATGGCCCGCTGCGAGCGGAAGTTGAAGTTGTCCGTCCGCAGGCCCACGACCTGGCATCCGAGCGTCTCGAACGCGTGCGTCATGAGCAGGAGCTTCGTCGCGGTGTTGACGTGGCTGCGATGCCAGCGAGCGGAATACCAGGTGTAGCCGATCTCGACACGGTCGATCGGTGCCACGATGTCGTGATAGCGCGTGCTGCCGATCACCTCTCCGGTGACGAGCTCGCGGACCGCCCACGGCATCATGTGTCCCGCCGTCTGCGCGGCCAGCGCATCGTCGATGTATTGGCCGACGCGATCGGGCTCGGGCGCCGACGTATACCACAGCTCCCAGAGGCGGCCGTCGGCCACGGCCGCGGCGAGGCCGGGCTCGTGGGCGGGGGCGAGCGGCTCGAGGCGGATGCCGTTGCCTTCGAGCGTGAGGGGCGTTGGTGAGATCACGAGTGGAGTGGGGTGACGGCTGGCGTAAGGTGGCGCGTCGTGCGCACGGGTGGAAGGTGCGGCTCAGTCCTCCTCGGCGCCGCCGTCGCGCCACGAAAGGCGACGAAGCATCGCCGCCGTCACGAGAAGCGCGACGGGAGCCCATGCGCGACGGCGAGATCCAGCGAGCGTTCTCACCACGAGTCGAGCGCGCGAGCGTATGCCTTCCGAACGTGCCTGCTGATGTAGGTCCCCAGTCCGCGGCCGGCGAGGGCGAAGGACTTCATCTGCTCGACGGTAATGCGGCCCGGTTGATCGTAGTCGTAGACGTAGACCGTTGGCGTCTCGAACTGCACGGCGACGAAATCAGTCCCGATGGCGTAGTGCGTCACGCCCGAATCGCCACTGAGATTACGGTACCGCACGGGATTCATCGTCGGTCACGCGCTCGTCTTTTCGCACAGCACACATTCCAGCTGCGTGCCGAGGAACGCGGCACGTCCATCGGCCGTCAGGACCCATGGCCGCAGCTGCCACGGCGGGTCGTGCCGAACGTGCTGGCCGTGCCCGCACTGGAGCTCGGCCACCCAGTCTCCTAGTTCGTCCAGGTGATAGTCGATGATGGACTGCTTCATGGCGCACGCTGAAAAAAGGCTGGTCCAGCTGACCGCCGGAAGTTCGTCGAGATCGAGCGCGCGTCAGGCGTCACTACGGCGACTGCCGCTCATGCCTGCGGCGCTGAGGGCGGCTGCTGGTACAATCCGATGATGTTACCCGCCGGGTCGCGAAACCGGGCGGTGATCTCGGGAGCGTCCGCGCCGACCGGCTGAACGA
>JBBQDE010000224.1:0-5370 GCA_038319425.1 Gemmatimonadales bacterium | reverse complement strand
CGTGCCGGCGCTCGCGTCATACGTCGTGGCATACGACCGGAGGCTGGAGGTAGGTTGTCCGCCGACCCACGTGCCGGTGCTGTTGAACTGGGCGCCGTGATTCGGACAGAGGAAGCCGCTGCCGCTCTGGTTGACCGTACTGCCTTGATGCGGGCACACCCGCGACAGCGTGACGAACGAGGACGTGCCCGTGCGAACGACCGCAAAGGGGCTCGACTGGATCGTCACCAGCGCGACGCCGCCCACGGTGGAGAGTGCAGCATAGTCGCTCACCTTGATCGTCGCCTGGGCGCTCAGGTTCGGCGCCGTGAGATCACTGCCGGCGCCGCAGGCCGTCAGCGCCGCCGCCGCCGCCAGCAGCGCGGACTGCGCCAGGAAGGTGCGACGTCCGATCCCGGACTCGGGCACCGGCGCCACCGCGCCACAGCGTCCGTCGCACGAGCCGAGAAAATCACTGCTCATCATGTGGGTCTCACCGAGGAAAGGTTGGGTCACGCTCTGCATCACCAACACCTGTCTCCGCCCACACCCTATCTTTCCTGCACGCGGCCGGCCGTCGCGTGATTCCAGACGCGAGCCCATCCACTACCGTATGCGCACCCTGCTGGCCGCGATCGATCTGTGGTTCGCGACGATCATCCTCGCCCCGCTCGCCGTGATGGCCAGCGTGCTCGGCTTTCATGACGAACGAGGAGGCGCGATGCAGCAGTGGTGCATGCGCACGTGGGCCCGCTCGTTGTGTCTCGCGAGCGGGGTGCGCGTCGTCGTGCACGGGCGCGAGAACATCTCGCACGGCACCGGCACCGTGTACGCGAGCAATCACGTGAGCTGGTACGACATCTTCGCCATCGCGTCCGTCTTGCCCGGGTTCACCTTCGTTGCCAAGGCGGAGCTGCGGAAGATCCCCATCTTCGGGTGGGGCGCGGAGGGAGCCGGCGTCGTCTTCCTCGCCCGGGAGAACCGCAAGTCGGCGTTCGAGGCGTACGAGGCCGTCGCGGAGAAGATCGAACACGGCCTCAACGTCGTCGTCTACCCTGAGGGAACGCGCAGCGAGGAGTACGCCCTGCGCCCGTTCAAGAAGGGCCCGTTCGTGCTCGCCATCGCGGCCGGCGCGCCGGTCGTCCCGGTGGTGGTCTACGGGTCGCGCGAGGTGATGCGGAAGGGCAGCTTCTCCGTGCGGTCCGGCACGGTGCACGTCCATCTCCTCGAACCGGTGCCGACGACCGGCTATGATTACGAGCGCCGACATGAGCTGATGCGCGTGGTCTGGGACCGAATGGCGGCCACCCTGCGGAACGAATATGGCGTCCAGTCGGTCGGGGCTCCATTGAATGGTGAGACGTGAGACGCAAGACGCGAGACGCGAGACGTCAAACGTCAAACGTCAGAAGTGAATGGTGAAGACGTGACGTCGTGACCTCGTAACGCTGTGACGGCGTGACAGTGCGGCAATCTTTTCACGCTTCCTTCTTCACTCATCCCGTCTTTACTGGACTTCAAGCAACTCTTCTTTGAGCTGACCGACCAATGCCCTCCACGATCGCCAACATCCAGGCCCGCGAGATCCTCGACAGCCGCGGCAATCCCACCGTCGAAGCCGACGTCATCCTCGCCAGCGGTGTGATGGGTCGCGCGGCCGTGCCGAGCGGGGCGAGCACCGGCGAGCACGAAGCGATGGAGCTCCGGGACAACGACACGGAGCGCTACGGCGGCAAAGGTGTGCTGCTCGCGGTTCAGAACATCGAGGAGACCATTGCCTCCGCGCTGGCAGGTGCGGACGCACTCGACCAGATGGGGATCGACGCCGCGCTGATCGAGATGGACGGCACGCCGAACAAGTCCAACCTCGGAGCGAACGCCATCCTGGCCGTGTCCATGGCCTGCGCCCGTGCCGCGTCGAAGCAGCTCGGCCTTCCCCTCTGGCGCTACCTCGGCGGACCGCTCACCCGCGTGATGCCGGTGCCGATGATGAACATCCTCAACGGCGGCGCGCACTCCACCAACACGGTGGACTTCCAGGAATACATGATCATCCCGGTGGGCGCCGAGAGCTTCAGCGACGCCGTGCGCATGGGCGCGGAGGTCTTCCACTCGCTGAAGAAGGTGCTGGTGAAGCGCAAGCTGAGCACGGGTGTGGGCGACGAGGGTGGGTTCGCCCCGGACCTGAAGAGCGACGAGGAGGCCATCACCGTCGTGCTCGAGGCGATTCAGGGCGCGGGCTATCAGGCCGGCAAGGACATCGTGCTCGCGCTCGACTGCGCCGCGAGTGAGCTGTTCAAGGACGGCACCTACACGTTCAAGAAGAGCGGCGCCGGCAAGAAGGATGCGGCCGGCATGGTGGCGCTCTACGCCAAGTGGCTCGACGAGTATCCCATCGTGTCGATCGAGGACGGGATGGCCGAGGACGATTGGGACGGATGGAAGCTCCTCACGGAGACGGTCGGCGACCGCTGCCAGCTCGTGGGCGACGACGTGTTCGTCACCAACACCGAGCGGTTGGCGAAGGGGATCGAGATGGGCGTCGCCAACTCGATCCTCATCAAGGTGAACCAGATCGGCACGCTCACCGAGACGCTCGAGTGCATCGAGATGGCGCGCGCCGCCGGCTACCTGTCGGTGATCTCCCACCGCTCCGGCGAGACGGAAGACACCTTCATCGCCGACCTCGCAGTCGGCACCGGCGCGGGGCAGATCAAGACCGGATCGGCGTCGCGCAGCGACCGGGTCGCGAAATACAATCAGCTCATGCGCATCGAGCAGCAGCTTGGCGATGCGGCCGAGTTTCCCGGCGGTGCCATCTATGGGTTGTAGCAAGGCGTCGCCGTGACGCCGGCGCGGTCGTCCGCCTCGCGCCGCACCGGCAAGCAGCAGATCGGACGGCTCGTCATCGCGGCCGGCTTCGTGGCCGCGCTGGTGTTCGCAGTGCAGGGGGGCGAGTACGGCACCACCGACCTCTGGCGGCAGAAGACCCGCCGAGCGCAGCTCGTTCGCACCAACGACTCGTTGGTGCGCATCATCGACTCCCTCCGGCGCTACAAGCGGCGGCTCGAGACGGATCCCGCGCTCCAGGAGCGGATCGCGCGCGAGGAATTCGGGCTGGTGCGCGGCAACCGGGAAATGCTCTATCGCTTCGTCGAGCCGGGCGCCGGCGCCGACTCGGCGCAGCGCTCGCCGTAGTCACGGCGGGAACGATTGTGGATGAACTCCTGACAGGATGCGCGCGATTTCCCGACGCCGTGGGCGCATGAGGCGCCCTACCTTGGATTGATCGGGGGCGTGGGTGCAGACTGGACGTCTCGGCCCGCCGTGCCGAGCCTTGGCTTCCCAAGCTCACTCCTCATGCATCGCGAGCAGCATGCGCACCGTATCGACTCCATTCCTCTGCTCATTCAGGGCGGCATGGGGATCGGCGTCTCGAACTGGACGTTGGCACGCGCCGTCTCCCGCCTCGGGCAACTCGGCGTGGTGTCCGGTACCGCCGTCGACACGGTGCTCGTGCGGCGACTCCAGGACGGCGACCCCGGCGGCCACATGCGCCGCGCGATCGCCGCCTTTCCCATTCCTGGAGTCGCCGCGCCGATTCTGAAGCGGTACTTCCTGGCGGCCGGACGAAGCCCCGGCGCGTCGTACGCGATGTTGCCCTTGTACAAGCAGACTGTCGGCCGGTTCCGGCAGCAGGTGACGATGATCGCGAACTTCGTCGAAGTCTGGCTGGCGAAGGAAGGGCACGACGGCGTGGTGGGCATCAACCTGTTGACGAAGGTTCAGATGCCAAATCTGGCCTCGCTCTACGGCGCCATGCTCGCGAACGTGGATTACGTGTTGATGGGGGCGGGAATTCCGCGCGAGATTCCTGGTGCGCTCGATTCACTTGCCGATCATCGCGCCGCGCAGCTCAAGCTGGACGTCGACGCGCCCGCGGATGGCGAGCCTACGCTCCTCACCTTCGATCCGCACGAGCATTGGGAGACGATTCCCGCGCCGCTCGTGCGCCCGAAGTTCATCGCGATCGTTGCGGCCAGTTCGCTCGCGACGACGCTGGCGCGAAAGGCGACCGGCCACGTGGATGGTTTCGTGGTGGAAGGGCCGACGGCGGGTGGACACAACGCGCCGCCACGCGGGGAGGCGCGCTTCGCCGACGATGGAGCGCCCATCTACGGCGAGCGCGACATCGTCGATCTCGCGAAGATCCGGGAGCTCGGAGTTCCCTTCTGGCTCGCTGGGGGGACCGGTTCGCCCAGCAGCCTTGCCGACGCACTGCGGGTGGGCGCCGCCGGCGTACAGGTGAGTACACTCTTCGCCTACTGCGACGAGTCGGGGCTCGCGCCCAACCTCAAGGAGGGCGTGCTGGCGGGCGTGGCCGACGGTGCGGTGCGCGTGCGTACCGATTCGCGCGCGTCGCCTACTGGATTCCCCTTCAAGGTGGTCGAGGTGGAGGGGATGGCGCGACAGGACGACCGCCGAGCGCGCGTTTGCGATCTGGGGTATCTCCGCTCCGCCTACCGCACTCCCACCGGAGCGCTCGGCTACCGGTGTCCCGCCGAGCCGGTTGACGCATATGTCGCGAAGGGCGGAGACGTGGCCGACACCGTCGGGCGGCGCTGCCTCTGCAACGGGTTGGCGGCGAACATCGGGCAACCGCAACGGCGTGGTGAGACGGAAGAGCTCCCGTTGCTGACGAGCGGCGATGATCTGACGACATTGGCCGGGTTCACCGAGGGGCGTCTGCACTATTCCGCGGCGGACGTCGCCGACTATCTCATCGCAGGCGCGCCGGCGGCGCGCGTGAAGAATTGGGGCGCCCGGTAACGCGGATGTGGCGGCTGAGGCGCCGAAAGCACGAGTCGCACGCTTGACACGCGAGCGCGAGGGACTATCCTTTCAGGACTGACGCGGGGTGGAGCAGCCTGGTAGCTCGTCGGGCTCATAACCCGAAGGTCGCGGGTTCAAATCCCGCCCCCGCTATACGAAGTCGGCCGGCCCTCCTGGGTCGGCCGATTTTGTTTGCGGTCGTCGAGGAGGGCGTCTGGAACAGCGTTGATTGGATTTTCAACCGCTCAGATATCGACGCGAATCTGTTCGATGCGGCGGGTATGCACGTTCGTGGAGGGTCGGCGTTGAAGGCACTTTCCGCGTCCGTCGGCAGCCGAAGGGAGCCTGGGCCGCTGAATGCTCACGGCGATGATTCGCGTCGATGTTGGAGCAGTTGAAAATCCGACCAACGCCCTTCCCAACCAACGCCCTTCCCAACCAACGCCCTCAGCCGGCTGGACCGGCCGAACCAACGGGAACCGCTCCCCTCGCGTACTCGTTCCCCGAACGGATCAACGATGCACCTTCCGCCCATCTGTGTTCGGCGGCAGCTTCGGG
>JBBQDE010000223.1:0-5380 GCA_038319425.1 Gemmatimonadales bacterium | reverse complement strand
GCGGATCCCGCCCAGCACACCAAGGCGCGTGGCCTTGAAGGAGCTGTAGCGATTGAGCAGCGTTGTGCCCGTGTCCAGGGCGAGCCCGGTGTCGGACACGATGATGCCGCGCGAATCGGGATCGACGCGAAGCCCCGACGCCGCCCCGCCCACCAGGCCGACGGTGCTGGTGCCGAACACCCTGCTGATCGTGCTCGCCTCCCACCGCTGCTGCCGGATGCCCAGCGCCAGCTGGTCGCGTGCCGGGCGGCGGATGCTCGGGTACTCGGTGCTCGAGAGGAATCCGAGATGCCAGCCGAGATGTTGGAGGTCCGTGTAGAACGGATGCTCCACCGTCGCGCCGATCCGGTGACCGAGCGTCAGCCGCTCGGCTTCGAGGCTGGTGACGACCGGTCGGCCGAACGTGGCATACTCCACGACGCGCGCGCCGAAGCCGGAGCGATAGGCGTAGCCGCGCTCGAAGCCGAGGTCGGCCAGCAGGCCCAGTCCGCCGATGTTGGAGTTGCCCAGCGAAAAGGCGCGCGGTGCGATGCCGCGGAAGCGCGCATTCACGAGCACGGGAATTTCGTCCACCGTCGCGACCGTGACCACGACGCCGCCCGCGCCATCGGGACGCGTACGCACCGTGGCATCCGCGAGGAAAGGCTGTGCGCGAAGCACGCGCTCGGTTTCGGCGCGCCGTATCTCCGTGCACTGCTGGCCCACGTCGAGCGAGAGGAAGGCAGTGACGACGCCGTCGCGCGTGGTCGTGTGGTGAAGGCCGAGCGCCCGCGCGAAGGCCCGCCAGCGTGACGCCTGCCCCGAGAAGGGTGGACGTCCCGCCTGCACGTCGATGCGCGTGACGCGCCGTCCGTCGCACGGCGCGGTCACGGGCGGGACGGCCTGCGCGCGCGCGGATGCGGCAACGCCGCCGGAGAGCGTGGCCGAGAGCACCAGCAGCCGAATCGTGGTGCGCAACGCGAACCTCCTGGACAGGTGCCGCGCCAGACTGGGCGAAGGTGGATGGACCACGCGACTACGCGCGCGGCGCAGGCGGCGTCACCTGGGCCGTGCGCGCGACGGGCGCGAGCTGCTTTTCCAGTGCGCCGTCGCGGCCATAGAGGTCGTCGGCGAACACCAGCTCGTTGTCGCGAAGGTATGCCGTGAAGTACACGATGTACACCGGAATCTTCTGCGGCAGACGAACCGTGTGGTTGTCGGGCCCGGCGTTCATCGCGTCCTGCACTTTCGTGGAATCCCACCCCAGCACCCACTGCGCCAGCTCGGCCGGCTTCTCGAGCCGGATGCAGCCGTGGCTCGCCGCCCGGTCGTCCAGCGCGAACAGCGACTTGGCCGGCGTGTCGTGCAGGTAGATGTTGAAGTCGTTAGGGAAGAGGAACTTCACGAGCCCGAGCGAATTCTTCTCGCCCGGCCGCTGCCGGATGCGCGTCGCGCTGCCGTCCTTGTAGTACTCCATGTTCTGCGCGGCCAGGTAGCCCGGGTTGTTGGCGGCCTTGGGGCCGACCTCGAGCCGCTGGATGTCCGGCGTGATGTTCCAGTAGGGACGGAACACCGCCATCTCCATCGAGTCACTGAACGTCGGCGTCGTGCGCCCCTCGTACTCCGCGCCCACCACGACACGCATGGTGAGCTGCTTCTGGCCGCTGTCGTACGCGTCGAGCCGGAACGAAGGCACGTTGACGTAGATGTACCGGGTGCCGAGGGTGCGCGGCAGCCAGCGATGGCGCTCCATGTTCGCGGCGAGCTGCTCCACTCGCCCCTCCGCCGGGATGTTGAGGGCGGCGAGCGTCTCCTTGCCCAGCTTCCCCGTGGCCGGCAGCCCATGATGCTGCTGGAAGCGCACGAGCTCCGCGGCGAGGGGCGA
Source organism: Gemmatimonadales bacterium (assembly GCA_038319425.1). Lineage (GTDB taxonomy): Bacteria > Gemmatimonadota > Gemmatimonadetes > Gemmatimonadales > Gemmatimonadaceae > AG11. The sequence continues at coordinate 3,516 of JBBQDE010000223.1, read as the reverse complement.
GCGCGCCGATCGCTTCGCGCTGGCTGCGTCGGTCATGCTGTCGAGCGCGGCGCGCGCATCGGACGAATCCTTTGTCGAGTCGGACATCTCGGGCACGTGGCGCGCGTGCACCGCGGCCAGCAGCTCGGCGTCGCCCATACCCTGGGTCACGGGCTGCCAGCCGCCCGCGGCCACGATCTCTCGGTATCGGGCGTACGCGTGCACCAGCGCGGCGTAGTCGGGATCCTGCGGCGCCATCTGCGCGAGCGCCTCGGTCATGTCCCCTTCCTGGAGTGCGCGCACGACGGAGCTGTCGCGCTCGGACACACCCGTGCCCGTGTGCCAGTTCTGCGACACCTTCTTCGGGTCGATCTGGCCGATCAGCATGTCGGACGCGTAGGCGACGTAGGCCGACGTGAGCAGCACGTCGGCATCGGCGATCGTGCTGGCCGATGCGGTGTCGGTGATGCGCTTCGCGTCGACGACGCGCTGGAGCGCCGCGAGCGGATAGGCGCTCGTGTCGAGACCGTGATCAGGCGCGTGGCGAATGGCGTCGAGCAGCGCCGTGGCGCGCTCCTTGGCGCCCCCTTCCTCGAGCCAGAGCGGCACGTTGCCGTAGGACTTGTAGAGTGAGGCGACCCGCGACCAGCCGTCCTTGGTGACCCAGTCAGGTTTGGCGGCGCTGTCCACGCGGGCGGCAATGGCCGGCGGAATCGTCGCCATGTCCACATTGAGGACCTTGGCCGCCGCGCCGGGCTTGTACTTGGGCTTTTTCCCCCGGAACGAGCAGCCGTCGACCGCGACCGCGAGCGCGAGCCCGAGCAGGGCCGTGCGAAGGAGGGAGCGGGAGCGACGAACCATGGATGCACCGGATTGGGGAGCGAACGAGTCCTGTCCGTACCCTTGTAATCATGTCTCGTGCCGTGCCGTTGAGGTCGGCGACCATTGCGCTCGCACGACCGATGCCTTGCGCGGCAGACAACCCGAGTATCAGCAGGGGGATCGCCTTCCTCACGGAACGGATCCGCTGGTTCTGTCTGTTCCGCTCTTCCCCCCATTCTGTTGCTGGATTGTCCCAGAACGACGAACAGAATGGGGGAAACGACGGAAACGGCTGAAAGCACAGATGGTGCGCTTGCTTGATGCGGAGCCGGCGTCGCTGCACGAAGTCCGGCCTCCTCACGAAGCGGATCCTGGTTCCAGTGTGTTCCGCCGGTTCCGTGCATTCAGTTCGGCCGAGCGCATTGCTGCCGGCCCGGCGAAGCGAAACGATGCAGTTCGGACAAGGCCGAGAGGCCGCCCGTTAGATTTCCAATGTGAACATCGACCCCATCCTGCTCGACGCGATCCGGACTCGGCGCACCTTCGCGATCATCAGCCACCCCGACGCCGGCAAGACCACCCTCACCGAAAAGCTCCTCCTGTACGGCGGCGCCATCCACCTGGCCGGCACGGTCAAGGCGCGGCGCCAACAGCGCCATGCCACGTCCGACTGGATGCAGATGGAGCAGGAGCGCGGTATCTCGGTGACGTCGAGCGTGATGCAGTTCGCCTACGACGGCTACCAGGTGAACCTGCTCGACACGCCGGGCCACGAGGACTTCTCGGAAGACACCTACCGGGTGCTGATCGCCGCGGACCGCGCGGTCATGCTGCTCGACAACCGGAAGGGCGTCGAAGAGCGGACCCGCCAGCTGTTCGCCGTCTGCAAGCGGCGGCGGATGCCGATCTTCACCGTGGTCAACAAGTGCGATCGGGTGGGCGAGGATCCACTGAAGCTCATCAGCGACGTCGAGGCCGATCTCGGCATCGACTGTCACCCGGTCACGTGGCCCATCCATTCCGACGGCGCGTTCATCGGCGTGTACGACCGCCGGCGCAAGCTCATCTACCGGTTCGAGCGGGGCGAAGACCACGGTGCGAGCGAGGCGGACGTGAAGGTCGCCGCGCTCGACGATCCGTCGGTGCGTGACCTGCTCGGCATCGAGGCGCACGAGCGGCTCGTGCACGACGTCGCGCTGCTCGACGCCGCGGGACACCCGTTCAGTCACGAAGCCATGCTCGCCGGCACGCTGTCGCCGGTGTTCTTCGCGAGCGCGCTCACCAATTTCGGCGTCGAGCCGTTCCTCAAGGAGTTCGTCGAGCTCGCTCCGCCTCCCGGCGCGAGAGAATCGAGCGCCGGTCTCATAGATCCAGCCGACGCCGGCTTCACCGGCTTCGTGTTCAAGATCCAGGCGAACATGGACCCCAAGCACCGCGACCGCGTGGCGTTCGTGCGGGTGTGCTCCGGCAAGTTCGCCCCCGGCCTGCAGGTGACCCACGTGCGCACGGGCAAGCCGCTTCGCCTCTCCAGCGCGCAGCAGTTCCTCGCCCGCGAGCGCTCCGCGGTGGAGGAAGCGTGGCCCGGCGACGTGATCGGCGTGATGGACCGTGGCACGCTGCGCATCGGCGACACCCTGGCGACCGATGCGACGCTGGAGTTCTCCGGCATCCCGCGCTTCGCCCCGGAGCACTTCGCGCGCGTCATCGCCACCGATCCCCTGAAGCGCAAGCAGATGGACGCCGGGCTGCGGCAGCTGACGGAAGAAGGCGCGGCGCAAGTGTTCTATACGTCGGGCACCGACACGCTCAGCCCGACGCCGATCGTCGGCGCGGTGGGGATGCTGCAATTCGACGTCATGATGCACCGCCTGGAGCACGAGTACGGCGCGCCCTGCCGCCTCGAGAAGATCAGCGCGCGCTATCCGCGCTGGGTCGTCGGCCTACAGGATGAGATCGAGCGCATCTCCCGCGACCGCGGCCGCATGCTGCTCTTCGACGCCAAGGGGCATCCGCTCATCCTGTTCGAGGACGCGTGGGGGCTGCGCTGGGCGCTCGAACGGGAAACCGGGGTGACGTTTCACGAGGTGGCGCCTTGAGCGAAACCACGCGCTGCAGTACTGCCGAGACTAGTCCGCCCGTACCAGCGGCGTATCCACGAGATGTTCCGCCACGAACCACGACTGCAGCTCATTGAGTCGCAGCACGTCGCTCACGAGCAGGTCGTTCGTGCCGTCGTCGCCCGCGTCGTCGGCGTCGCCGGCGAGCTTGCGCGCTTCCTTGCAGATCAGCTCATGCGCTTCGAGGATGCGCGAGATCTGCACCGGCACCTCTTCGCGTCCCTTCGGCGGCCGCTCGATCGTCGTGAGCTCGGCGACGTCGGCCGCCATGGCGATCGCGAGACCGCCGAGGAGCTGGATGCGCTCCGCGATCGTATCCACGAGCTCCGCCTGCTCCTCGTAGTGCTTGTCGAACAGGAGATGCAGCGAGTAGAAGGTGTGCCCCGAGACCTGCCAGTGATGCTTCTTGTAGAGGTCGCGCAGGGTCATCGTGTCGGCGAGCACCTGGTTGAGCGCGGTGACGCTCGCCTTGCACACCTTCTCGCTCAGGCCGATGGGGATGCGCGCGATGCTGCCGAACGGCTGGATTTCGTGACCGCGCTGCCCGACGAGCGGGCGCGCTTCGTCGCGCGAGGGTTTGGCGGATTCAGTGCGTGAT
>JBBQDE010000222.1:0-5434 GCA_038319425.1 Gemmatimonadales bacterium | reverse complement strand
AGGTGGCCGGCGTGCTCGTGCCGCACTACTGCTACCATCCGGCGCTTCCCGTGGCGGGCGTCTGCCGCATGTGCCTCGTGGAAGTGGAGAAGGCGCCGAAGCTCGCCCCATCGTGCGCGTCGTCGGCGATGGAAGGGCAGGTGGTGCACGTCCATTCCGAGAAGGCGCTCGAGGCGCGCAAGGGCGTGCTCGAGATGCTGCTCATCAATCATCCGCTCGACTGCCCCATCTGCGACCAGGCGGGCGAGTGCGAGCTGCAGGACTACACCTACCAGGAAGGGCGCAGCGAGGGCCGCTACCGCGATCCGAAGCGCTTCAACCCGGTGGAGGATTTCGGCGGCGACGTCATGTACGTCGCCAACCGCTGCATCCTGTGCACGCGCTGTGTGCGGTTCATGGACGACGTGGCGCACGATCCGGTGCTCTCCGTGGTGGAGCGCGGCGACCGCGCGCTGATTGGGAAGGCGGAGCAGCACGACCTCACGCATCCGTGGGCCGGCAACGTGATCGACCTCTGCCCCGTTGGCGCCCTGCTGAGCAAGGACTCGCTCAACAAGGCCCGCGCCTGGGATCTCGACCGGTCGGCGTCCGTGTGTCCCAACTGCTCGCAGGGCTGCAACATGATCGTCGAGACGCGCGACAATCAGGTGGTCCGCCTGCGGCCGCGGCCGAACGATGACGTGAACCAGTTCTTCATGTGCGACCACGGCCGGCTGAACTATCGGTGGATGAACCGCGCCGATCGCGTAGATGCGCCGCTGGTGCGCCAGAACGGCGGGCTCGCGACGGCCGAGTGGGAGATCGCATTGCGCGCCGCGGCGCAGCTCCTCTCGGGAAAGCGCGCGTTCGTGCTCGCCTCGCCGAATCTCTCCAACGAAGCGCTCTTCCTGCTCGGCAAGATCACGCGCAAGACCGGCGGCACGGGGGCGTTCCGCGTGCCGCAGGGACCGGAAGCGCCGCTTTCCGGGGTGGAAGATCTCGCGCTTCGCGCCGACCGCGCGGCCAACGCACGAGGGGCCGAGCTGTTCGGGTTCGCGCGCAGCGATTCCCCGCTCTCCGGCATGCAGCCCGGTGACGTGCTCGTGGTCGCCGACGAGGAGCTCGCCGGCATCGATGCCGCCGCCGCGGCGAAGGCCGGCGCGATCATCGTCGTCGGCACCACGCTCCCGGCATGGGCGCGTCACGGCGCCAACGTCGTGCTGCCCATCAGCAACTGCGTCGAAGAGGAGGGCACGTTCACCAACCTCCGCGGGCGGGTGCAGCGCTTCCTGCAGGCGAAGGCCGCGCCGGGCCAGGCGCGTCCGAGCTACTTCGTGCTCGGCGACCTGCTCGCCGCGATGGGCGAGGGGCAGGGGTACTGGACCGCGTCCGCGGTGTTCGATGCGCTCGCGGCCGGTCAGGCCAGTTTCACGGGCATGTCATACGACACGCTCGCGCTGAAGGGCGCCACCGCCGCCGGCTCGATGGCGGGAGCGAGCGCATGATGCCGATCCTCCCGCTGCTCCAGATCACCGGCCCCACCACCGAGCCGGGCTTCGGCTTCTGGCTGCTCATGTCCGTGGTGAAGTTGATCGCGATCTTCACCGTCTACATGCTGGGTGCGGCACTCCTCACGCTTGCCGAGAGAAAGATTTCGGCCTGGATGCAGGATCGTCACGGCCCGAATCGGGTCGGCAAGGGATGGCTCCAGCCGATCGCCGACGGCGTGAAGAACTTCGTGAAGGAGGAGACGTACCCGGACGCGGCCAACCTGCCGATCTTCATCCTCGCGCCCGTCATCTCATTCATTCCCGCGCTCGTCACCTGGGCGGTGATCCCGTTCGCCGCCCCGTGGGGCTCGCGCTGGGGCATCATCGAGATGGTGCTCGCTCCGCTCCCGATCGGCTTCCTCTTCATCCTCGCCATCTCGTCGCTCGGCGTGTACGGCATCGTGTTGGCCGGCTGGTCGTCGAACAACAAGTATGCGCTGCTCGGCAGCATCCGCTCGAGCGCCCAGATGGTGTCGTACGAGATCGCCATGGGGATGGCGACCATTCCGGTGCTGCTCCTCGCCGGCAACGTGTCGCTGAGCCGGATCGTGAATCAGCAGGCGTTCGAGACGTGGAACGTGATCAATCTCACGGTCGCGTTCTTCATCTTCCTCGTGGCGTCGTTCGCCGAGACCAACCGGCTCCCGTTCGACCTGCCGGAAGCGGAATCCGAGCTGATCACCGGATACCACACCGAGTACAGCGCGATGAAGTTCTCCCTGTTCTTCATCGCCGAGTACTGCAACATGATCACGGCCAGCGCGCTGATGGCGACGCTGTTCTTCGGCGGGTGGGACATTCCCTTCACGCTGTGGGACAACCTCGCGCCCCATACCGGGCTGAAGACGCTCCTCACCCTCGGGGCGTTCGCCACGAAGACACTGTTCTTCCTCTTCCTCTTCATGTGGATCCGCTGGACGCTGCCGCGGTTCCGCTACGACCAACTCATGTCGCTGGGGTGGAAGTTCATGCTGCCGCTCGCCCTGGCATACATCGTCGTCGTCGCGAGCCTGCTCGTCATCCTGCAGTACCTCGGCTTCGCCCAGGGCTCGTGGCCGTTCCACCTCGGCCTCGCGATGCTCAACATCGTGGCCGTCATCGTCCTGTTCATGATTCTCGACCGGGGCCGCATCATCAGCCCCGCTTACTCGCGGCTCAACCAGCGCGACGTCGCCAAGCTGCGCGCCGTCAGCGCGCGGCCCCGTACCCCGCTCCTTCCCGAGACCGGAGACTGATGTCCATCGGCGTCAAGGTCGTCGCGCGGCCCACCGAACAGACGAGCTACGTGCGTGCCACCCTCACGGGCATGGCGCACACGTTGAAGCACATGCTCAACCCGGAGAAGGTCACGACGCAGTATCCGGAGCAGAAGGAGTCGATCAGCAAGCGGTGGCGCGGCACGCATCGCATGCTCACCACCGAGGACGGCAAGGCGAAGTGCGTCGGGTGCGGACTCTGCCCAACGGTATGCCCCGCCAACTGCATCAAGCTCGTGCCGGGTGAGGATGAGCAGGGGAACCGCTACCCGCTCGTGTTCGAGATCGACGAGTTCCGCTGCATCTTCTGCGGCTACTGCCAGGAAGTGTGTCCGGAAGAGGCGATCCACGTTGGCCGGCACTACGAGAACGCCGAATATAGCCGGGAAGGGTTCGTCTACGATTTGGAGCGGCTCATGGCGCAGACGCATCCGGTGAGCGAGCTCTGGGACCCAATGGACCCCAAGGGGGAGTGAGATGACGCACAACGAGCTCCCGCTCTTCTACGTCTTCCACTTCTACTTCTTCGGCATCGTGTCGATCGCCTCGGCGATCGCCTTCGTGACGCGGAAGAGTCCCGTGGCGGCGGCGCTCTGGCTCGTGAACACGATGTTCTGCCTCGCGGCCATGTACGTCCTGCTGGATGCGCAGTTCATCGGCGCCATGCAGGTGCTCGTGTACGCCGGCGCGATCATGGTCGTATTCCTCTTCGTGATCATGTTGCTCAACCTCGGCCATTCGTCCGACCTGGCCGATGCGCGCGGGATCTGGTGGAAGCTCGCCGGCGGACTCGTGGGCTTCGCGCTCCTGGCGCAGGTGCTCGCGCTGACGAAGTCCCATGTCCCCGAAGGCCTCGCGCTGCCGGAGAACGCGCTCGCCGACCAGTTTGCGCGCACCGGGGCGATCGCACCGCTCGCCGGTCCGCTGTTCAAGGAGTACCTGCTCGCGTTCGAGGTGACGAGCGTGCTGCTCCTCGTCGCCGTCGTCGGCGCGGTGGTGCTCGGCAAGCGAAAGGAGCGTGACCATGCTGTCTGAGTCGCTGTTCTTCAGCGCCGTGCTGTTCACGATCGGCGTCGTCGGCGTGCTCACCCGCCGCAACGCGATCATCATCTTCATGTGCGTCGAGCTCATGCTCAACGCCGTGAACCTCACCTTCGTCGCCTTCGCGCAGGTCTACGGCGTCGCCGGCCAGGTCTTCGTCTTCTTCGTGATGACCGTCGCCGCGGCGGAAGCGGCCGTCGGGCTCGCGATCATCATCGCCTTGTTCCGCCACCGGCAGACGGTCAACCTGTCGAACATCAATCTCCTCAAGGGCTGATGCGTCTCCAGCATGCAGCAGACGCGATGCAGGCTGGTGCGCATCCGCTCAGCGGGACGGTGGCGGAATACGTGTGGCTGTTGCCGCTCCTTCCGCTCCTCGGCTTCGTGCTCAACGGGCTGCTGTCGCTCGCGAGCGCGTATCGAGCCGGTCCGGCCGATCCCGGCGCGGACCATGGCGGCACGCACGCCCACGAGGCGGCCCACGCGCATGGAACGGAAACGGGCGGGGCGCACGGTGACGATCATCATCCGGTCGTCCGTCATCGCTTCGCCACGCTCACGAGCCTGATCGGACCCGGCGTCCTCGTGCTCTCGTTCGGCCTGGCGCTCGCCATCTTCGCCGCGATGCGCGCCGCCGGCGGCGGCGAGATGCACGCGCCCTTCGTGCAGCATTACTTCAGCTGGATGCCTGTCGGAGAGCTCCAGATCGATGCGGCGTTCCACCTCGACCAGCTGTCGATGGTGATGATCCTCATCATCACGGGCGTCGGCGCGCTGATCCACGTCTTCAGCGTCGGCTACATGCAGGACGATCCGGGGTACCCGCGCTACTTCGCGTACCTCAACCTGTTCGTCTTCTTCATGCTCGTGCTGGTGCTGGGCGCCAACTATCCCGTGCTGTTCGTTGGATGGGAGGGCGTCGGGCTCTGTTCCTATCTCCTGATCGGGTTCTGGTTCAGCGACAAGGCGAACGCCGACGCGGGCAAGAAGGCGTTCATCGTGAATCGCATCGGCGACTTCGGGCTGCTGATCGCCATGTTCATGTTGTTCGCGAACCTCGGAACGCTGGACTTCGTCGGCGTCGCCGCCCTGGCCCCGACGCAGCTCGCCTTCGGCGGTACCGTCGTGACGGCCATCTGCCTGTTCATGTTCCTCGGGTGCACCGGCAAGAGTGCGCAGATCCCGCTCTACACGTGGCTCCCCGACGCCATGGCCGGCCCGACGCCTGTCTCGGCGCTGATCCATGCGGCCACCATGGTCACGGCCGGCGTCTACCTGATCGCGCGCAGCAACGTGCTGTTCGCGCTTGCGCCCGTCGCCGGGCTCACCGTGGTACTCGTCGGTGCCCTGACGGCGATCTTCGCCGCGTCCATCGGCCTCAAGCAGTGGGACATCAAGAAGGTGCTCGCATATTCGACCGTCTCGCAGCTCGGCTACATGTTCATCGGCGTCGGGTCGGGCGCGTACGTGGCGGGTGTGTTCCACCTGATGACCCATGCCTTCTTCAAGGCGCTGCTCTTCCTCGGTGCCGGCTCGGTGATCTTCGCCATGCACCGTGCCTATCACCACACGGGCAACCACGACGACGCGCAGGACATGCGCAACATG
>JBBQDE010000221.1:0-5449 GCA_038319425.1 Gemmatimonadales bacterium | reverse complement strand
GAAGGAATGTCGTACAAGGAGATCGCCGACAGCGTCGGCACCACGGAAGGGGCGGCACGGGTGCACTATCACAACGCGATGCGCGCCATCAAGGAGTTTCTCGATGACTGACTGTCCGAACGGCGAAGTGCGCGACCTGCTTCCCGATCTGCTGCACGACCGGCTCCCGTCCGATACGAGACGCGAGGTGGAGGCGCACGTCCGCGACTGCGAGGACTGCCGGGCCGAGCTCGAGCTGCTGCGCGCCATGCGCGCGTCGTTGCGGCGCGGGCCGTCGGTAGACGTCGCGGCCATCGCCGCGGCCATTCCGTCCTATCGCGCACCGGTGCGCCGCTCGTGGGCGGGGTGGCGCGCCGCGGCGGCGATCATGCTGCTCGCCGCCGGGGGCACGTCGGTGGCGGTGTTGCAGCGAGGAAGCGTGGTCTCGCGCGACACAGTGAGGGTCTCGGCGGCGGTGCCGCAGCCGACGACGGTCGCCACCTCCACCCATGCGTCGCTCCCGGGAAGCGCCGCGGCTGCCCCGCCGGCCCCACGCGAGCTCGCGCTCGGCAGCTCGGCGATCGGCGACTTGAGCGACGTTGAGCTGTCCGCCCTGCTGAAGGATCTTCAGACCGTCGACGTGCTGCCATCGGCCGATGTCGACAACACGACGGGGATGTCGCCCGTACTGCCGACGGGTACCGAATGAGGCGCGCCCTCGAACGGTTCGCCCTCGTGGCGCTGCTTCCCTGCGCGACGACGGTCGCACAGGCGCAGGGAGCATTTGGCGGCGCGGGACGCGGCAACGCGCCACGGCGCGCGCAGATGGAGCAGCAGATGCGCCGAAACCTCTGGCAGATCGCGAAGCAGCGCATCGGCTTCACGGATGCCCAGATGGTGCAGCTCGAGCGTACCAGCCAGCGGTTCGACGACCGACGACGCGCGCTGGCGACGGAGGAGCGGGGGCAGCGCATGATTCTGCGTCAGGAGCTCGTCGCGGACGCAAAGGCGGATCAGGACCGCGTCGCGACGGCGCTCGACCGCCTGCACCAGCTTCAGCGAGCGAGAGTGGATCTGCAGATCGAGGAGCAGCACGAGTTCGCCGCCTTCATGACGCCCGTACAGCGCGCCAAGTACGCGGCGCTGCAGGAGCAGGTGCGCCGTCGCGTGGACGAATTGCGCCGCCAGCGCCCCGATTCCGGCGGCGACCGGATGCCGTGACGGGCGCCCAACGCTCCGCCCAGAACCGCACCCCGTAGAAATCGCGGCCTACTCCCAGCGGAACACCTTCGACGAGATCGCCAGACCGACGACGAAGGTGACGGTCAGCGCTGCCAGGTCGGTCGCGTGCGCCAGCCACCCCTCGCCGCGCCAGATGCCGAGCAGCAGGGATACGACGTAGGTGAGCGGCAGTGCGCGCGCCACGGCAGCGAGCAGCGGCGGATACGACGCGACTGGCACGAAGAGGCCGGACAGCCCAATCATCGGATACAGAATGAGGGCGCCGACGGGCTGCGCGAAACGCGCCGTGGGCACGACGCTGGCGATGACGAAGCCCAGCGACAGGATGCTGCAGGCGGACAGGAAGAGCGCCACGCTAAAGCTGGTCAGCGGCACCCCGGCGCCGAGCACGAAGTAGCGCTTGCCGGCCAGGAACAGCAGCCCGATCGTGACCGCGGTCAGCAGCAATTTTGCCAGAACGTGGGCGGACAGGATGGTCGCCGGCCGGAGCGGCGTCGCGCGCAGTCGCTTGAGGATGCCTCCCTCACGATAGATGGCGATGATCGTCACGAGCGACAGCACGGCGCTGATGGCGATGAGCAGCGACACGAGCACCGGCACCGTCCCTGGGGTGAATCCGCCCGTGGAGGGCAGGGCGGTGGACGTCGCCAGGGCGTCCTTCGGCATGATCCGCCCGATCAGGATGAACGCGATGACAGGGACAAGCGAGCCGATCGCGCCGAGCGGTTCGCGGATGAAGATCTTGATCTCGAGCCAGGTGAGCTGCCAGAGTCCTCGCATCCTGGGGCTCGCCTCAGTCCCTGACGGAGTGGCCGGTGAGCTTGAGGAAAACGTCCTCGAGAGTCGGCAGCACGGTGCGGAATTCCGTGACGCGTATTCGCTGTTCGGACAGGCAGGCGATGACGTCGCTGACGAATTCCTCGCCCGTGCCGTGCAGCGTGAATCGCGAGCCCTGACGCTCGGCTGAGATCAGGTGCGGCACGCGCTCCAATCCCGCCGCCGCGTTCGCATCCTCCGTCATTAGCACTACGCCCCGCTCCGGACAATGCCGGTCCACGAGCTCGGCCGGCGGGCCGATGTCCACGACCCGCCCATGCTCGATGATCGCGACGCGATCGCACAGCCGCTCGGCCTCCTCCATGAGGTGTGTGGTGAGAAAGACGGTTCGGCCCCGTGCGCGGATGTCGCGCACGAGCTCCCAGATCGCGCGGCGGGCCTGCGGGTCGAGCCCCGTGGTGAGCTCGTCGAGGAAGACCACTTCCGGATCGTTGATCAGCGCCAGCGCGATGAAGAGGCGCTGCTTCTGGCCGCCGGACAGGGTCATGAACCAGGCGTTGCGCTTGTCGGACAGGCCGAGCTGGTCGAGGAGCTGGTCGCCGATGCGCGGCTGCTTCCGGTAGAGCGACGCCCACAGGTGTACCGCCTCCCACACCTTGATCCGCTTCTGCAACTGTGCCTGCTGCAGCTGAACCCCGATGCGCTCCTGCAGCGCGTACACGTCGCGCACCGGATCGAGGCCGAGCACCGTGATCGTTCCGCGGTCGGGGGTGCGGATGCCTTCGACGCATTCCATCGTCGTCGTCTTGCCGGCGCCGTTGGGCCCGACGAGTCCGAAGATCTCGCCCGGCTCGACCTCGAGCGAGACATCATCGACGGCGAGTTGGCTGCCGTACGTCTTGCGGAGGCTGGCGATGCGGATCGCGGGCTGCGACATGTCGTTCACTCGGGCAGGACGGCGCGCTGCGGCTCGGCGAGATGACCGCCGGCACGGATGTCTTGGTGGCGACCACTCCGCGCGATTGTTAGCTTGGAGCTCACGCATCGGCGCTCCCACATACGCTCTGGAAGGCTCCTCGATCTGCCGCGATCTCGCTGGTGGTCTCGGAAGTCGCTGCAACTGCCCGTGACGTTTCCGAAGTGGGGAGCGAAAGGTGGACGTACAGCGTCGAGCGCGTGGCAAGGTTCTTAACGTAAGCAGTTGCCCGGGTGGCGGAATCGGTAGACGCAGGGGACTCAAAATCCCCCAGCACTCACGTGCTATACGAGTTCGAGTCTCGTCCCGGGTACTTGCTCCGCTCTCCCGCCTCCTCTCCGCGACGTTCCGCGTCGTCACCGCAGCCAGGCGATGACGTGAGTCGGGCTTGGCCGAAACGCCGAGCTCGGGCACTCGCGCTCCTCGCGCTCGTCGCGGGATGCGCACACTCCCGCAGCACCTCCACCCAGGCCGCTGACAGCCTGGCGGCCAACCGTGCGCAGGTGTGGATCACCACGGCGGACCAGTCGCGACTGCTCTCCCGCGAGCCCGATGTCGCGATCCGCACCACGACCGCCGACGCAGTCGCCGTCATCGACGTCAATGCGGCGATCGAGTATCAGGAGATGGTCGGCTTCGGGGCCGCGTTGACCGATGCGTCGGCGCAGCTCATCCAGCGGCTGCCGGAGGCGCAGCGCCGCGCGATCCTGCGAGAGCTCTTCGGGCGTGACCCCGGCATCGGGCTGAGCTTCGTGCGCGTGCCGATGGGATCGTCCGACTTCTCGCCGCGGCACTACAGCTACGACGACATGCCGGCGGGCCAATTCGATTCGACCCTCGCCCATTTCTCGATCGAACCCGATCGGCTGGAGAAGCTGCCGGCGCTCCGGGCCGCGCTCGCGATCAATCCGCAGATCGCACTCGTGGCGTCGCCATGGAGCCCGCCCGGCTGGATGAAGACCAGCGGCAGCCTCGTGGGCGGGACGCTGCGACCCGAGTTCCACGAATCGTTCGCGCGCTACATCGGCCGGTTCGTCGAAGCGTACGCCGCGGAAGGCATCCGGATTCACGCAGTCACCCTGCAGAACGAGCCGGCATTCGAGCCGACCGACTATCCCGGCATGCGACTCGATCCATCGGCGCGCGCCGACATCATCGGACGACACCTCGGTCCGCGCTTCAGTCGCGAAGCCGTGCGCACGCGCATCCTTGACTGGGATCACAACTGGGATCAGCCGGCCTCACCGCTCGCCGTGCTCGGCGACAGCGTGGCGCGGCGGTACGTCGGCGGCATCGCATGGCACTGCTATGCGGGCACCGTGGAAGCGCAGACCGCAGTGCACGACGCCCACCCGACGGTGGACGCCTATTTCACCGAATGTTCTGGCGGCTCGTGGGCACCCGTCTTCGCGGACAATCTCGCGTACGACGTCGGCACGCTGATCATCGGCGCCACGCGTGGCTGGGCGCGGGGCGTCGCGCTGTGGAACCTGGCGCTGGACGAGCACGGCGGCCCGCATCTCGGCGGGTGCGGCAACTGTCGAGGCGTGATCACGATCGACTCACGCACCGGCACAGTGACGCGAAACGTGGAATACTACGCGCTCGCGCACGCCAGCCGTTTCGTGCGAGCCGGCGCGCGCCGCATCGCCTCCTCGACCGACGTGCGTGGGCTGCGCAGTGTCGCCTTCCGGAACGCCGGCGATCGCACCAAGGTCCTCATCGTGCTCAACACCGGCTCGGCCGCCATGCCGCTCACGGTGCGCGACGGCGACAACGGGTTCCGGTACGAGATGCCTGCGGGAGCGGTCGCGACGATGCGCTGGCGCTGACCGATCCGGGCCGCCGATCACTGTGCAGCAGCGCAGTGCCGTCGCTTGCTGCGTCATTGGCGGCCGGATACCTTTCGCGGCTGCTACACACTCCCACAGACAGCAGGTTTTCGGCATGGCGAGCTACCGGTTCGCGACCCGTCCGTCGGAAGGCGACGCGATCGCGTTCGAGAAGGGTGTCCTCAAGGTCCCGAGCCACCCGGTCATCCCGTACGTCGAGGGCGACGGCACGGGCCCCGACATCTGGCGCGCTTCGGTGCGCGTGTTCGACGCCGCCATCCGGAAGGCGTACGGATCGGAGCGCCGCGTCAGCTGGATGAAGGTGTACGCCGGCGAGGAGGCCCACGCGAAGCACGGCGAGTGGCTGCCCGACGAGACGCTCGAGGCGTTCAAGGAGTTCCGCGTCTCCATCAAGGGCCCCCTGTCCACGCCGGTTGGCGGCGGCATCCGTTCCCTCAACGTCACCCTGCGGCAGGTGCTCGACCTCTACGCCTGCATTCGCCCCGTTCGCTACTTCGAGGGCGTCGGCAATCCGATGAAGGAGCCGGAGAAGCTGAACGTCGTGATCTTTCGCGAGAATACAGAGGACGTCTACGCCGGCATCGAGTGGAAGGCCGGGTCGCCGGAAGCCGAGGAGCTCGCA
>JBBQDE010000220.1:0-5471 GCA_038319425.1 Gemmatimonadales bacterium | reverse complement strand
TGGCGCCGAGGTGCACGGGAATGTGGGCGGCCTGCGCGATCATGAGCCCGCGCGCGTCGAACACCGCGGCCGACGCGTCGCGCCGCTCGCGAATGTTCGGCGACAGCGCCCCGCGTACCAGCACCGCGCCCATCTCCTCGGCGATCATCGCCACGCCGTGCGCCAGCACGGAAAGCTCGAGCGGGTCGATCGCCGCCGGGTTACGCGCGCCGCTCACGCGTTCGCCTCGCGCTCCAGCAGCCACCCGCCGGTGGCGTGTGGTGCGCCGACCCAGCCTGGCGCGATCCGCAGCGTGGCGCCGCGCAAGACCACGACGGCCGGTCCATCGATGCGCGCGTCGAAGTGCCCGCCGTCGTCCACGCGTCGCGCATCGCTCCATGCCGACGCCGCGGCGCGGCCGAAGCGAATCGGTAGCGACGGACCGGTCACGGCGTGGCGGAGCCCGATGATCTCGACCGGCGTCTCGAGTGTGAAGCCGTTCCGGCGCTCGTGCAGCGCCGCGAACCGTGAGGCGAGGAGTGCTCCGTCTTCGCCGGGATGCGCGGGGACATCGAGCTCGTGCCCCTGCCCCACGTAGCGCGCCCGCGCGATCCAGCTCCGCTGCCATCCCGCGCCCGCCACCACGCCGGCCGCCGCGCGGTCCAGCTCCCGCGACAGCGCTTCGGCATCGAGACAGTCGGCACGGGCCAGCACGCTGATCATCCGCTCGCGCCGTTCCGCCGTGATGGCCAGGCCGAGCGCACTGAGCACGCCGGCGTGCGGCGGCACGAAGATGATGCGCATCCCGAGCTGCTCGGCCAGGCCGCAGCAGTGCAGCGCACCGCCGCCGCCAAACGGCACGAGCACGCAGTCGCGCGGATCGATGCCGCGCTCCACGCTCACGCGGCGGAGCGCCCGCGCGACTGCGGCGTCGGCAATGCCGATCATGGCGGCCGCGACCCGGAGCGGCTCGGCGTCGAGCGCTCGGGCGAGCGAGCGCACCGCCCGGTGGGCCGCGCTGGCGTCGAGGGTCACACCGCCGCTGAGCGTCGTCCCGGTGATGTGGCCCAGCACGACGTGCGCGTCGGTGACGGTCGGCTGCGTTCCGCCACGGCCGAACGCGGCGGGACCGGGCGAGGCGCCCGCGCTGCGCGGTCCGACGCGCAGTGCACCGCCGTCGTCGATCCAGCCGATGCTGCCCCCTCCCGCCGAGACGGTCTCCACGAGCACACGCGGAAGCGAGATGGGCACGCCGGCGACGCGTCCACCCGGCTCCACGAGCGGCTCGCCGTCGAGGATGAGCCCGACGTCGGCGCTCGTGCCGCCGATGTCAACCGTGAGCGCGTTACGGAATCCTGCGGCACGGATCGCCGCGGCCGCGCCCACCACGCCGCCAGCGGGACCGGAGAGCGCGAGCGACGCGGCACCTCGCGCCGCATCGCGCACCGATCGCATGCCACCGCCCGACGTCATCACCCCGGGCGCGGGCAGGCCGAGTGATTCGGCGCGTGCGCGCAGGCGCTCCAGATAGTGCGCCACGCCGGGGCGCAGGTACCCTTCCGCCACCGTGGTGGCGGTGCGCTCGTACTCGCGAATCTCCGGAAACACCTCCGAGGAGAGAACCACGTCGACATCCGGGAGCGCCGCACGCAGCGCCGTGGCGAGGCGGCGCTCGTGGCGATCGTCGGCGTAGGCGTGCAACAGCGCGACGGCGACGACGTCCGGTGCGAGTGTGCGGACCTCGGCGACCACCCGCGCGATGCCGGCGTCGTCCAGCGCGCGGTGCACGCCCTCGGGCGTGATGCGCTCCGGTGCGCCGACGACGCGCTCGCGCGGCACGAGCGGAGGCGGATGATGCCGTGAGAGATCGTATAACGACGCGCGGTCCTGGCGCGCGAGCAGCAGCACGTCGGTGAACCCTTCCGTGGCCACGAGCACGACGCGTGCGCCGGCGCGCTCGAGCAACATGTTGGTGGCGACGGTGGTGCCGTGCACGAAACGCGTCACCCGAGCGTCGCCGAGCAAGCCAAGCGAGGCCGCCACGGCCTCACTCTGGTCGTGCGGCGTGCTGGGCAGCTTGTGCATCGTCAGCGCGCCCGACTCGTCCACCGCGACGAGATCGGTGAAGGTCCCGCCGACGTCGACGCCGACGGAATACGCGCTCACACGGCCGACGATGGCGCGGGCGCGGGCTTGCTGCGTCGCGGCAGGTAGAGAAGGAGCGACCATGCGAGCGCGAGATGGGCGGGCAGGAAGAGCGCGATGATCTCGCGCGTCGGCTGCCGGCCAGGAATCACGGAGAGCGCGAGCGCGCACAGCCCCATCAGCGCGACGACCGCGCCAACGATGCGGGCGCGCCGCACGGCGCGACCCGCCAGGAGCGCCGCCGGGATGAAGACCACCAGCGCGAGTGACATGGGCGAGATCAGGAGCAGCGTCTCGTTGCGCGCCCAGAACACGTGCTTGGTGACGAGCCACGCCAGCAGCAGCACCGTGCCGAGCACGCCGCAGAGCAGCGACCACGTGACGCCGAACAGCGCAAGCAGCCAGGCGGCCCAGCGCTGGACCCGCATAAGCAGGCGCAGGAGCACGACGACGGCGACGAGCACGAGGCCAACGATCAGATTGCGACGCGTATGGTTCGGCACCGACCGTGGCTCGATCACGCGCGGTGCGCCCGACGACGGCGCCAGCAGGCGCTCCTCGGCGACAAGCGGCACGGATTGCCCGTCGGCACTCGGCACGTTCACGAGGCGGATCCCGTCGCGCAGCCGCATCGGGATGAAGAACGATTCCCACGCGCTGAGCGGCACGTCGGCCGGCCGGCCGAGGGCGATGTCGATGCCGGTCTGCACGGGGACGTCGCCGTCGGTGAGCCGCACGCTCTCGCCTCGATAGGTCAGGCTGGTGCGCATCGTATCGGTCGCCGCTCGCAGCGCCCCTCCGATGGCGTGGTCCACCGCGTCACGCAGGCGCGTGGAGCAGTTGTCGCGAAAGTAGTCGTACCGGTAGTACCTGTTCTCCTCCAGCGCGTTGCGCTCCACGAACGCCTTCAGCTCCGCCGCCTGCGCGGGAGTGAGATTCAGCGTCTGAAGCGTGATGGGGCGGCCCGCGTTGTGGTAGGCCGACACCATCGCGAAGGCGTCCTCGCCTCCCATCCAGTATTTCGTGTCGCCGGTGAGGAAGCGTCGGAAGAAGCCGGGCTGCTCGAAGTCGAACAGGCCCCAATTGTACGCGACGTCGGTGCCGGTGGCCGCGTCGTGAATCCAGAGCGCGTTGTGGCCGAACCGTTCCCAGACCGCTTCGCCGAGACCGAAGGTGACGAGCGTGACGGTCACGTCGCCGCGCGGACCAACGGCTGGCGTCGGCGACGGAACCGGTGGCTGCACCGGTGATTGCGCCGGTGCTCGCTTCGGCGCCGGCACGACGCGCACCCGCTTCGGCGCCGCGGGCGGGCCGGGCACCACGCGCGCCCGTTTCGCCGGCGCAGCCGGCGCGGGCACCACGCGCCCCTGCGCTTCGGCGCGCGCCGCGCCGAACAGGAGCAGTGTGAGCTCGGCGAAGCGTCGGGCCGTCACAGGCGGATCTCTTTCCCCTCGTCGGCAGACTTGTAGATCGCTTCGACCGTGCGGTGCAGCAGCACCTGGTCGGTGGGTGCCTCATACTCCGACTCGCCCGCCACGACGGAGACGAAATGGGCGAGTTCGGCCCGGTACGACTGGATGAAGGCGCTCTCCCGCGCCGCCGCGCCGCGGGGCGAGACATCCGTGGGACGCCCGTGGAGCTCCTTCACGACCCGCAGGGGCGCGAGCCGGGTGCTGCCCCGCGTGGAGAGCGTCTCAAACCACCAGCGCTCCTCTTCGCCGACATAGGTGCCCGAGACGTCGAAATTGAACACGACGCCGGCGCACTGGACCTGCACCAGCATCGCCTCCTCCACCGCATTCTTGCCGCTGCCCCGTTCCATCGTGGCCACCACGCGCTCCGGCTGCGGTGAGTCCGCGAGCCAGAGTGCCAGGTCGAGCAGCGGAAGACCGTAGTCGAAGAACGCGCCGCCGCCCGCCTCGGCGCGCCGCAGGCGCCACCCCTGCTCCGCGCGCTTGTGATGGTACGCGCCGGCGCGAATGCCGGTCAGTTTGCCCAACTCCCCGCCGCGAAGGAAGCCGGCGAGCGCCTGCACGTCACTGCGGAAGCGATGGTTGTTCGCCACGAACACCTTGCGACCGGCCCGCGCCGCGGCGTTGACGATGCGCTCCACGCCGCGCGCGGTGAGCGCCAGCGGACGCTCGCAGAGCACGTCCTTGCCTGCCGCGATGGCGCTGAGCACGTGCGGTTCGTGCAGGTGGTTGGGCGTCGCGACGACGACGGCGCGCAGATCGCCCTCCTCCAGCAGGTCCTCGATGTCGGTGTGCACGTCGGCGATGTCGAACCGGTCCGCCAGCGCGCGCGCCTTCGGCCGATCGTTGTCGCACACGGCCACCAGCTTGGCACCGCGCATCTTGCCAAGCACGGGGAGATGTGCCAGCTGGGCGATCGCACCCGCCCCCACCACGCCGATGCGCACGGGTTCCGTCATGGTCACTTCTCCAAAGCGGGCCGGCGCGTCGTCGCGGCGGGCTCAGTCGATCGAGCCAATCGTGGTGCCGGGATAGTAGGTCGTGAGAATCGTCCGAAAATCCTGGCCGGCGCGCGCGCGGCCGATCGCGCCCGACTGGCACATTCCGATGCCGTGCCCATTGCCACCGCCACGCAGCTCGAGCGACCGCACGCCGTCGCGGCCCCCGGTTGCGTCGACGGAAAAATACGTGCTGTACAACATCTCGCCACTCGGCGTGCGTAGCGCGGCGCGAATCTCGTTCCCCCGCATCGCCCAGCGCCCTCGATCGGTGTCCACGGCGAGCGTGGCGACGCGTCCCGCCGGCGTGACCTCGGTCACCGTCACCGCGCGCACCGTGGCGACCGACTCCGGCGCGCCGGGCACGGTGCGGAGGTAGCGCACGATGGACTGTCGCAGCTCCTCTCCGGTGAAGGTGCGCGTCCACCGGAATTTCGGTCCCGATTCGCAATAGAACCGGTCGGTGCCAGGAATCTGGTCGCTCACACGCTGCAGGTACGGCTCGGGTCCGCTGCGCCAGGCATCACCCGGTTCGGCGGTGAAGCCGCCGCAGTTGCCATGATACGGCGCGTTCACCACGCGCCCCGCGTACATGAGCACGAGTCCCGACGTGTTGTCCACCGACTGATTGCCCAACGGCGTCTCGGCCGTGACCCCGCCGTAGACCTGGTCGCTCACCGTGGCCAGCATGTCGTACGCGCGCTCCGGGCCAACAAGGTGCATGTAGGCGTAGCTGCGCGCCGCGACCGACTGCGCCTCCGCGGCCGCGAAGTCCGACATCGCCCGCGTACCGATTTCCAGTGGCACGACGCCCTTGAGGTAGTCATCCATCGGCAGGCGGTTCACCACCACCAACCGCTTTCCTTCGTCTGCGGTG
>JBBQDE010000219.1:0-5511 GCA_038319425.1 Gemmatimonadales bacterium | reverse complement strand
AAGACGCAGTTCGCGGCGCAGGCGCAGGGCCGCGGCCGCCAGGTCGCCGAGAGCACCTACATCGCGCAGGCGCAGACCGCCGCGAACGTGAAGCTCCAGAGCGACGCGGCCGCCACGATGAAGGCGGTGGCGAAGGATCCGATGGCGCACCGCAACGACAAGACGACCGTCGCCTCCTACAGCGGTGGCAACGTCACCGCCGGCCGACTCGCCATGGTGCTGCTGGCGGCGCCGCGGAGCGGACAGCTCACCCAACAGATCCAGCAGGCGCCCGATTCGCTCGTCAACCAGTACGTGACGAACATGGCGCAGCGCGAGGTGCTCCTGCATCGCGCCGACAGCGCCAAGGTGGGATTGTCGCCCGAGGAGCTCGCGAACCTGCATCGCGACTTCGGCCAGGCCGTCGCTGCCACGTGGACCCAGCTCGGAATCGATCCCAAGTCGCTCGCCGATAGCGCCAAGACGGCGTCCGATCGTGAGCGGTTGGCTGCGGCGCGCGTCGAGGCGTTCCTCGATCGCGTCATGGCCGGCCAGGCCCAGCCCGTCCCGGTGCCGGCGCCGCTGCAGATCATCCTCATGGACAAGTACGACGCGAAGGTCAATCCCGCCGGGATCGACCGCGCCGTGGAGCGTGCGGCCAAGCTTCGCGCCGCTGCCGACTCCGCCCGCACCGCGCAGCAGCCGGCCTCCGCGGTGCCGCTGCCGAGCGCGCCGGCTCGCCCGAATACCGGCGCCGCTCCCGGCGCCGTGCCCCTTCCGGCGCAGCCTGCGCCGGCCAAGCCGTAACCACCGGGCGGGCGCGAGCCCACCCGTCAACGAGCGGCCCGGACCTTCATGGCCGGGCCGCGGGTATTTCGAGTCTATGCGCCTTCCACTTCAGCTCTCCGCCGCGGTCCTCCTGGCCGCCGCCCCCGCCGCGCTCTCCGCGCAGCAGACGACGCCTGCCGCGCCGGCCCTTCGTCCCGCCGCGACGGCGCAGACCATCCCGCTCGACCGCGTCGTCGCCATCGTCGGCGACGTCGTCATCACCCAGTCGGGGCTGCAGGAGAAGCTCATCCAGAAGCGCCAGGAAGGGGCGAAGATCCCGACCGACAGCGCCGCCTTCCACACGTTTGTCGTGGGCGTGGTGAACGAGCTGATCGACGAAGAGCTGCTGCTGCAGAAGGGCAAGGGCCTCAAGGTCGAAGTCCCCGACGCAGACGTCACCAACACCGTCGACAAGCAGGTGAAGGAGATTCGCGCGCGCTTCAGCAGCGACGCGGAATTCCGCAATGAGCTGCAGAAGGCGGGGCTCGGCACACCGGAGGAGTTCCGCCGCTATCGCACCGAGGAGGTGCGGCGCGCGGAAACGATCACGCGCACGGTTCGCAAGCTGCGTGAGGACGGCAAGATCGTTCAGGCCAACGTGACCGACGCGGAAGTGCAGGACGCGTACGATCGCAATCGCGCCACGCTGCCGAAGCGCGAGGCGAGCGTCACGTGGCGGCAGATCATCGTCGCGCCCAAGCCGAGCGCCGCGGCGAAGGACCGCGCGCGCGCGAAGGCGGAGTCGCTGCTCGTGGACATCAAGGCGGGCGCCGACTTCGAGATGCTGGCCAAGCGCGAATCCATGGATCTCGGCTCCGGCGCGAACGGCGGCGATCTCGGGTGGAACCGGCGCGGCCGCATGGTCGCGGAGTTCGATCGGTGGATGTTCGCGCTTCCGCCCGGACAGCTCAGTCCCGTGATCGAGACGCCGTTCGGCTATCACATCATTCGCGTGGACCGCGTGCAGCCCGGCGAGGTGAAGGCGCGTCATATCCTGATCTCGCCGAAAGTCGATTCCGCCGACGTGGCGCACGCCGGCCTCGAGGCCGACAGCGTGGCGGCGGCGTGGAAGGCCGGCGCGACATTCGACTCGCTGGCGAAGAAGCACCACGACTTCGCGAGCGCCGAGGAGACGACGCTGCTCACGCCATTTCCGCGCGCGCAGCTGCCGGCCGCGTATCAGACGGCCTTCGGCGACAAGAAGGCGAAGGACTTCGTCGTCTTCCAGATCCCTGGCAACGGCACCGTGCCCGGCAAGTTCGTCGTCGCGCAGGTCGCGTCGGTGGAAGCGGGCGGCGACCTGACGCTGCTGGAGGTGAAGGAGCGCTTCCGCTCGCGCCTCTCCGAGGAGGGCGGCATCAAGCGCCTGATGGACACCCTGCGCAAGGGTACGTACGTGGCCATTCGGGAGGATGCGCTGACCGTCGTGCCACAGCCCGTGGCGGCCGCACAGCCGTGAGTCTCCGGCGCGGGCGGTAGCATGTCTCGTCCGCGCCTCGCGGTCACCCTCGGCGATCCGCGCGGCATCGGGCCCGAGATCGTCGCTGCCGCGCGAACGGATCCACGCGTGCGCGCGGCGGCGGACCTGCACGTGATCGGTCCGCGCGGCATCGTTGGCGTGGACGAAGTGGTCGGCGAATGGGACATCGCGCGTGGGTCGCTCGCCGCGGCGGGCCGATGCGCCGGCCTTGCTGTCGATCGGGCCATCGAGCTCGCGCAGCGCGGTGCCGTCGAGGGCATCGTCACCGCGCCGCTCGACAAGCAGGCGCTGCTCGCCGGCGGATACGACTTCCCGGGCCACACCGAGCTGCTCGCGGCGCGCACCGGCCGCGACGTCGCCATGATGCTCGCGGCGATGAGACCCAGCGCCGGCATGACCAATCCGCTGCGCGTGGTGCTCGCCACGACGCACATCGCGTTGCGTGACGTCCCGCGGCTGCTCACCGCCGGTGCCATCGGGACCGCCGCGGTGGTGAGCCGGGCCGGACTGCGCGAGTGGTTCGGCATTCCCGAGCCGCGCATCGCCCTCTGTGCCCTCAACCCGCACGCCGGCGACGGCGGGCGCTTCGGGCGCGAGGACGACGAGCTGCTCGCCCCCGCCGCTCGCGCGGCCGGCCTCGACGGACCGTTCCCGGCTGACACGGTGTTCGTCCGCGCCATGCGCGGCGCGTTCGACGCCGTCATCGCCCCGTATCACGACGTCGGCATGACGGCGATCAAGGTGGCCGCCTTCGGCTCGGCGGTGAACGTCACGCTGGGGTTGCCCTTTCCGCGCACGTCGCCCGACCACGGCACCGCCCTCGACATCGTGGGGAAGGGAATCGCCGATCCCTCGAGCATGATCGAGGCGGTGCTGCTCTGCGCGCAGATCGCCGCGCGCCGCTAGCGCGGCGCGCGGCGCGCGGCGCGCTTCGCTGACGGGGCGAATCGCTTCGCTCCCTGACGGGTACCCCCCTTCCCGTGAGCGAGGCGCCCCGCGCCGATGCGCCCCGTCAGCGATGCGAGACCGCAGCGAGCGAGCCGCGCCCCGTCGGGCCGCGTTCCACGCGGCCCGTCGCCGTGAGGCGCCAGCGCAGCCGGCGCCGCCCTTCAGTCGTGCGTCCGTTGCTTCGCGCGCCGGTCGCCAACCGAATGCAGGTCCACCGCGAGCGAGTCCACCCGCCGGCCGTCCATCGCCTTCACGGTGAAGATCGCGTGGCTCGCCGTCACGCGGTCGCTCATCACCGGCAGCCGGCCCAGCGCGCCGAAGACGTAGCCGCCGATCGTCGTGTACTCGTCGTCGGGTATGTCGAGGCCGAACCGCTCGTTGAGCTCGTGCAGATTCATCGAGCCCGGGACGAGGACATCCGCCCCCGGCTCCGCCGCGTCCAGGACTTCCGGCTCGTCGTATTCGTCGAGGATCTCGCCGACGATCTCTTCGAGCAGGTCCTCCATTGTCACGATGCCGGCGGTGCCGCCGTACTCGTCCAGCACCACGGCCATGTGCTCCTTGAGTCGCTTGAAATCGGCGAGCACCTCCTCCACTTCGCGCGAGCCGGGCACGACGTGCACCGGGCGCATCACTTGCGACATCGTGAAGTTCGTCGCGCGGTCGCGGAGCAGCGGGATGAAGTCCTTGGCGAGCACGAGCCCGACGATGTTGTCGATCGACTCCTCGAACACCGGATAGCGCGAGCGCTGGGTGTCCACGATCGTGGCGACCGCTTCCTGCAGGGAGGCCTCGATATCGAGTGCGTCGATCGCTGTGCGGGGCGTCATCACCTCGCGCGCGTTCTTCTCGGAGAACTCGAACACGCCCTCGATCAGGGCGGCGTCCTGCCGCTCGAGCACTCCCACTTCCTGGCTCTGCTCGACGAGGATCCGGAGCTCGTCGGCCGAGTGCACGTTTTCCTCGGCGCTCACCGGCGCCTGGCGGAAGAGGCGGAGCACCTGCTCGGCGGACTTGTTCAACAGCCAGGTGAATGGCGCGGTGATCCAGGCGAACACCATGAGAGGCGGCACGAGCCACCGCGACACTTCCTCCGGATGGTTGAGCGCCGCGCTGCGGGGCGCCAATTCGCCGAACACCACGTGACCGTAGGTCACGACCGCCATTGCGCACACGGTGCCCACCGTGGCGGCACTGATGCGCAGCGGGGCCGACAGACCGGCCAACGACGTCGCGAAGCTGTGCGCCAACGTCTCTTCGGCGAGCACGCCGATCCCGATGCTGGCGAGCGTGATGCCGAACTGGCTGGCGGACAGGAGCCGCGCCATGCTGGCCGTCGCCTTGAGCACCAGGCGCGCCTTGGCGTCGCCGGAGCGTGCCATGGCCTCGAGCCGGGACCGGCGCGAGCGGACCACGGAAAACTCTGCCGCCACGAAGAAGGCGTTCGCGGCCAGAAGCCCGACAAGGGCGAGAATGCGTCCGAGCACCGGCGAAACGTAATCCGGCGCGGACGCCCGAGCCACTGCTTCGCAACAGCTTGACCTTCGGCATGCAAGGCCCGACACTGGAGACGATGGGCGACACGATCAGAGATTATCGCATCGAGAAAGTCCGGCGAACCGTCGAGGTCACCCTGACCAACGGCCACCGGCTCGACGGCGACGTGTTCGTGAGCGCATCGAACCGATTCCGGTCCGGACCGGAAGAGCCGCTCGATCTCCTGAACGATGACGAACCCTTCCTCCCACTCGTCCTTACGACGGGAGCGGCGTACCTCGTCCAGAAGGCGCAAATCTCGGTCGTAAGTACCCGACTCCCGCAACCCGACGACACGATGGATCGGGCCGTCGTCGGCATGAAGGTGGAGCTCACGCTCATCGACGGCAGTACGCATCTCGGGTGCATCTTTCCCGACGTGCGCGCCGATCGACAGCGTCTGATCGACGCCCTGAACGACCTCTCGCTCCCCTTCGTCGCCCTGTTCGCCGCCGATCAGCTTCGGCTCGTGAACCGCCGGCATATCGCCTACGTTCGCCCCGTCACCTGAGCCGCATGCCTCAGCTCGACCGCCTTTTGTCCGTCATGGTGAGCCAGCGTGCCACCGCCCTGAAGCTGCACGAGAGTGAGCTCGCCGAGCTCGAGATCGGCGGGGCGCCGCGTCCGATGACGAAGACCGCGCTCACCAGCCAGCAGATCGTGTCGCTCCTGCGCGAAGTCGCGCCCGCCGAGGCCGCCGCGCTGCTCGACGCCGGACACGCGGCGCAGTTCGACTACGT
>JBBQDE010000218.1:0-5523 GCA_038319425.1 Gemmatimonadales bacterium | reverse complement strand
CGAACACCGACGTGCGCGACGCGACGCGCAGCCCCTCCACCTTCGCGAGCGCGTCGATCAGCTCGTCGGTGATGCCGTCGCTGAGATACTCGTTCTCCGGGTCCGGGCTCGCGTTCACGAAGGGGAGCACGGCGATCGTGCCCGTCACCGACGGGTACGAAGGCCCCCGGTCCTCTACGTCCACGTGCAAGGCGTCGGCGACGTCGGCGACGCTGGCATGCCGGTCTTCGGGTGACGTTGACAGAGCCCTCGCCAGCGCGTGCTCGGTGCCTGCGGAAGCCTCCGGCCGCAGCGCCCGGATGGGACGCGGCGTTTCCGTCACTTGCTTCGCGATCGTCGACCGGGCGGACTTTCCCATGAGCGGCGGCGCGCCGGTGAGCATCTCGTACACCACGCACGCCAGGCTGTACACGTCGCTGGGCGAGCCCAGGTCGCGGTCGCCGCTCGCCTGCTCGGGGCTCATGTACGCCGGCGTTCCGAGCGCGAGGCCGGCCTCGGTCACGCTGTCGAGGTCGCGATCGGCGTCGCGCGCGCCGTACGCCCGGGCGACGCCGAAGTCCGCGAGCACCGCCTGTCCGTCGGCGAACAGGATGTTCTCCGGCTTCACGTCGCGGTGTACGAAGCCGTTGCGGTGCGCATAGTCCAGCGCGGTGCCGACCTCGCGCGCGATCCGCAGCGCGTCGCCGAGCGGCAGACACCGTTCGCGCAGGAGCCGATCGCGCAGCGATCCGCCCGACACGTACGGCGACACGTAGTAGAGCACGCCGTCTGCGTCGCCCGAATCGATGAGCGGCACGATGTGCGGATGGCTGAGCCGCGCCACGATGCCGATCTCGCGCAGGAATCGCTCGGCGCCGAGCGAGGCGGCGAGCTCCGCGTGCAGCACCTTGATCGCCACCTGCCGCGCGTGCTTCAACTCGGGCGCCAGCTACACCGTCGCCATTCCACCCCGGCCCAGCTCGCGTTCGAACGAGTAGCGGTCGGCGAGCGTAGCGGTCAGGAGGGTGGACGGTGCACGCATCACGAACGAAGTATGGCGCCGTGCGAGAACCGCAGCCACCGCACGCGCCTCTTCCCACCGCTTTTCACCGCCTCTACCTTAGCCCGACTTCCTCGTCTGGAGAGGCGCGCTCGATGGGTCAAGCAGTCGTGCAGCTCACGCGTCGGCGCTTCGGTGAGACGATGCGCCGCGATGCCTGGTGGCTTCCGCCGCTGGGCGCCTTCGTCGTCCTCAGCTCGTTCCTCGCGTACGCCACCTGGGCGGCCTTCCAGAACGCGCACTACGAGTTCGGCCCGTATCTCTCGCCCTTCTACTCGCCGCTGCTCTTCGGCGATTCGCCGCACGCCTGGTTTCGCTCGGCGCCGCGATGGATTCCCGCCATCTCGCCCGCGCTGCTGATTCTCCCCTTTCCCGCCGGCTTCCGCTTCACCTGCTATTACTATCGCGGCACCTACTACAAGGCCTTCTGGGCCGACCCGCCCGGCTGCTCGGTGGGTGAGCCGCGCACGGCCTATCGCGGCGAGCGCACGCTGCCGCTCGTGATCCAGAACGTGCACCGCTACTTCCTGTACTTCGCGCTGGCCTTCCTGTTCATCCTCGCGAGCGACGCCTGGAAGGGATTGTGGTTCGCCGACGCCGCGGGGGCGAAGCACTTCGGCATCGGGATCGGATCGTTCGTCCTCGCCACCAACGTCGTGCTGCTGAGCGGCTATACGCTGGGCTGCCATTCGCTGCGACACATCATCGGCGGCTACCTCGACCGGCTGGCGGGACGCCCGGTGCGGCGCACCGCGTACGAATGCGTGAGCCGCCTCAATCGCGGCCACATGAACTGGGCGTGGGCGAGCCTCTTCTGGGTCGCCTTCACCGACATCTACGTCCGCATGTGCGCGATGGGCATCTGGCACGACTGGCGGCTCGTCTGATGCCCGAGTACCAGACAATCGATCACGACGTGCTCGTCATCGGCGCCGGTGGCGCCGGCCTGCGTGCCGCCATCGAAGCGGCGGCGAGCGGCCTGTCGGTCGGCGTGGTGTGCAAGTCGCTGCTGGGCAAGGCACACACCGTGATGGCGGAAGGCGGCGTCGCCGCGGCGCTCGCGAACGTGGACGACCGCGACAGCTGGCGCGTGCATTTCGCCGATACGATGCGCGGCGGCCAGTACGTCAACAACTGGCGCATGGCCGAGCTCCACGCGCGTGAGGCGCCCGCGCGCGTGAACGAGCTCGAGGCGTGGGGCGCCCTGTTTGACCGGACCACCGACGGCCGCATCCTCCAGCGCAACTTCGGCGGTCATCGCTACCCCCGGCTGGCCCACGTCGGCGACCGCACGGGGCTCGAGATGATCCGGACGCTCCAGGATCACGGCATCCACACCGGGATGGACGTGCACATGGAGTGCACGGTGCTCACGCTCCTGCGCGACGGCGCGCGCATCGCCGGCGCGTTCGCCTACGATCGCGAGCGCGGCCGCTTCCGGATCTTTCGCGCCAAGGCCGTGATCCTCGCCACCGGTGGCATCGGCCGCGCGTACAACATCACCAGCAACAGCTGGGAGTACACGGGCGACGGCCACGCGCTGGCCTACCTCGCCGGCGCCGCGCTGCAGGACATGGAGTTCGTGCAGTTCCATCCCACGGGCATGATCTGGCCGCCCAGCGTGCGCGGCATCCTCGTCACCGAAGGCGTGCGCGGCGAAGGGGGTGTGCTGCGGAATCGCGACGGCAAGCGGTTCATGTTCGAGAACATTCCCGACAACTACAAGCCGCAGACCGCCGACAACGAGGAGGAGGGCTGGCGCTACACACAGGGCGACAAGGACGCGCGCCGCCCGCCTGAGCTGCTCACCCGCGACCACGTCGCGCGCATGATCGTGCGCGAGGTGAAGGAAGGCCGCGGCTCACCGCACGGCGGCGTCTACCTCGACATCTCGTGGATCAAGGAGCGGCTGCCCAACGCGGCGGAGCACATCCGCAAGAAATTGCCGAGCATGTACCACCAGTTCATGCAGCTCGCCGGCATCGACATCACGAAGGAGGCGATGGAGATCGGCCCCACCACGCACTACATCATGGGCGGCATCCGCGTGGACGGCGACACGCAGATGTCCACCGTCCCCGGGCTCTTCGCCTGCGGCGAATGTGCGGCCGGCCTCCACGGCGCGAACCGGCTCGGCGGCAACTCGCTGTCGGACCTCCTCGTGTTCGGCAAGCGTGCCGGCGAGTATGCGGCCCGGTTTGCCCGGGAGAATGCCTCCGCCGCGGTGGATCGGGGCGAAGTGGACGATGCCGCGAGCCGGGCGCTCGCGCCTTTCGCACAACGGGGGGGAGCCGAGGGGCCGTATCAGGTGCAGGAGGCGTTGCAGACGACGATGCAGAATCACGTCGGCATCGTGCGCACCGAGCACGAGATGGAGCGGGCCCTCACCGAGCTCGGCTCGCTGCGCCAGCGTGCCGACCACGTGATCGTGCCGGGCAACCGGGAGTTCAACCCGGGCTGGCACACCGCGCTCGACCTGCGACACCTGCTCATCGTGTCGGAGGCGATCACCCGGTCGGCGCTCGCGCGCAAGGAAAGCCGCGGCGGTCACTTCCGCGACGACTATCCGGAGAAGGACCCCGCGTACGGCAGCTTCAATTTCGTCACGCGCGCGGGCGCGGGCGGCGCGATGCAGGTGGAGCGCGAGCCCATCCCCACGCTCCCCGCCGAGCTGGCCGCCATCATCAAGGAGATGCAGTCGTGACCGCTCCGCAAATCGGCGCCGTCGACGCCTACACCGCCGCCCAGACGGCCCAGGACGAGGCTGTCGGCCATGGCGCGCGCAGCTTCCGGCTCTGGCGCGGCGCCGACGGCACGGGCGACTTCCGGGACTACACGACGGAAGTGAACGAAGGCATGGTCGTGCTCGATGCCGTGCAGCAGATCCAGGCGGAGCAGGCCAACGACCTCGCGGTCCGCTGGAACTGCAAGGCGGGGAAGTGTGGCTCCTGTTCGGCCGAGATCAACGGCAAGCCAAAGCTCATGTGCATGACGCGCCTCGACGACCTGCCGGCCGACGAGCCGGTGACGGTAGAGCCGATGCGCGCCTTCCCGCACGTGCGCGACCTCGTCACCGATGTGTCGTGGAATTTTCGGGTCAAGCCGCGCATCAAGCCCTTCACGCCGCGCGCCCCGGATGCGCCGGACGGCACGTGGCGCATCGACCAGCGCGACGTGGAGCGCGTGCAGGAGTTCCGGAAATGCATCGAGTGCTTCCTCTGCCAGGACGTCTGCCACGTGCTGCGGGATCATCACCTGCACGAGCAGTTCGTCGGCCCGCGCTACCTCGTCTACGCGGCCGCGCTCGAGATGCACCCGCTCGACGTCGCCGATCGAACGACGGCGCTGAAGGAGGAATTCGGCATCGGGTACTGCAACATCACGAAGTGCTGCACCAAGGTCTGTCCGGAGCACATCACCATCACCGACAACGCCATCATCCCGCTCAAGGAGCGCGTGGTGGACCAGCATTACGATCCATTGCGGGCATTGGTGCGGCTGGTGCGGGGGAAGAAGGGCGGGTGACGCACTCGCACGCCGCGGCCAACCAACGTTCAAGCGGCGTTGGCAAGGCGCGGCGCAGGTTGTACGGGGTACATCGTAGAGGGTACACGGTAGAAAGTATGGTCGGCACACATCGGTGCCGACGGCGTTGTTCGTTGAGAGCGTTACGGAGGAGCACCCCGTACCGGGTACCCTGTACCTGTACCTTGTACAACCTTCGCCGCGCCGTTCAAACGTCGTCGAAACGCCCTTCCGCCGCCGTTTGGGAATCATGGAGGAGGCATGCCTGACCTGAAGCGCATCTCCAAGGACGCCATCCCCCGCGCCGTGCAGAAGGCGGAGCGGTATCGCCTCCTCAACCAGTCGTGGGCGACGGAAAGCATCTGCCTCGACATCCTCGAGATCGATCCGGCGAACCAGGTGGTGATCGTCATGCTCCTGCTCGCGCTCACCGACCAGTTCTCGGGCGAGACCTTCGAGTTCACGCGCCGCGCGCAGGCGCTGCTCGCGCGCATCACCGATCCGTACCAGCGCGCGTATTACGAAGGCATCATCCATGAGCGGCTCGCCCACGCGAAGCTCGCCCACACCGCGCTGCAGGCGGAGGCGATGGCGTTCGAATCTCTGCGCTCGGCGATGGACGCGTACGAGCGTGCCGAGGCGCTCCGGACGCCGGGCAACGACGACGCGATCCTCCGCTGGAACACCTGCGCCCGCGCGCTCGAGCGGCTGCGGGTCGTGGAGCAGGCGGAGGGGCACTATGAGCCAACGTTCGGTGAGTAGCCCGCGCGGCGGCGCGCGGCGCGCCGCGCTGCTCGTGCTCGCGGCGCTGACCGCCTGCACGCGCGGAGACGACGGCACTCGTCGCGACACCGCCGCGGGCACCACCGTCGCCGGCACGCGCATCGCCGCGTCGCGCACGGGACCGGCCGGCGAATGGTCCATGCCCGCCGCCGACTATTCGAACTCGCGCTTCAGCG
>JBBQDE010000217.1:0-5532 GCA_038319425.1 Gemmatimonadales bacterium | reverse complement strand
CACGTTCTCGGTGAGCTTCATCGCCTGATTGGCGAGCGACGTGATGTGCTGGTGCATCTGCGGGCTCGCGCCCAGGCGCATCAGGTCGAAGCGCATGTTCTGGAGCGCGAGGGCGCAGGTCTCGAGCTTCGCCGACAGCGCGTCGCGTCGCTGGCCGGCGTCCACGAGCGCGCGTCGTTGACGCTTGAGGTACGCCAAACGACGCACACGATCCTCGCTGCCCCGCTCGAGGGGATTCGCCGCACTCTCGAGGGTGCTGATCTCTCCCTCGAGCTGTTCGCGCGCCGAGCCGAGGTCCTGCCGCGCCACGTCGTCGTACGCCAGCGCGAGCCCCTGGACCTTGTCGGCCAGGGCCATCGCCGAGCGCGACACGTCGCCCAGCTGCTCCTTCTGCGCCCTGGGCAGGTCGTTGACGCGGCGAAGGATCTCGTCGCGGTCGGCGATCGCCTGTCGCACCCGGTCGCCCTGCGGCCCGGTGAGGCGCGCGACCGCATACGACGCCGGCGGCGACGCATCGAAGCCCGACGGCGGCGCCGACGGTGCCATGCGGGCGGCGATCTTCCGTTGCACCCGAGCTTCGCGCAGCCGCGCGCGCGCGCGCGGATCGAAAAGCGCGCGGGCGTATTCCGCCGCCTCCTCGATCACTTCCATGATCTCCTTCTCTCGCGGCTGCCGGAACACGTCGCGCCAGTCGTAGCCCTCGCTCCACAGCTTCGCGTACTTGAACGCGATGTAGATGCTCCAGAGGACGGTGGCGAAGAAGAAGTCGTTGCGGCCGAAGAGGGTGAACAGCACGATCACGCTGTTCACGAACAGATACGGCGCGATCTTGCGCCGGAACTTAATGACCGGCGCCGCTTCCCAGCGGCGCAGCTCATCGCTCGACGCGCCGGCGACGAGCCGCGAACCGGCGATCGACGGCATCGGCGCGTAGGGGCCGTCGGCGGGCGAGGCGAAGCTCTGCCGCGCTGGCGCGGCGATGGACGATGGCGCGACCGGCACCGGCGCGCGGGAGGGCGGTGCCTCGCGCGTGTCGAGCGCCGCGACGAGGGCTGCCGCCGTCGGGAATCGGTGAGCCGGATCCTTCTCGAGGCACATCATCACGGATCGGCCGAGGTCCGTGGGGACATCGGCGCGCCGCTGCTCGACGGGAATCGGCCGCTCGGAGATGTGCTTCACGAGCATCGCGGGAGTGCTTCCCGCCGAAAACGGCGGCTCCCCCGTGAGCATCTGGTAGCCGAGGATGCCGAGCGAGTACAGGTCGCTGCGGCCGTCGATCTCGCGCTCGCCCGCCGCCTGCTCTGGTGACATGTAGGCGGGCGTGCCGATCGCCATCCCCGTCGCCGTGAGCCGGCTGTCGCCACTGGAGTCCATGGCGCGCGCGATGCCGAAGTCGGTGACCATCGGTCGACCGGTCACGGCGTCGAGCAGGATGTTGTCCGGCTTGATGTCGCGATGCACGACGCCGCGGTCGTGGGCGTAGGCGAGCGCGTCGGCCACCTCGCGCATCACCTTTCGCGTCTCGTCGATCGTAAGCACACCGCGCTCGTGCAGGCGCTTGGCGAGATTGTCACCGCTGACGTACGCCATGACGAAGAAGACGAGCTGCTCCTGTTCGTCGACAGTGTAGATCGGGACGATGTTCGGATGCGAGAGCTGGGCGGCGGTCTCGGCCTCGCGGAGAAAGCGCGACTTGATCTCGCTCCGGAACGCCAGCTCCGGCGGCAGCAGCTTGATGGCGACCTGCCGCTTCAGTCGGCGGTCCTTGGCGCGATAGACAATGCCCATGCCGCCCCGTCCGATCTCGCAGTCGAGCTCGTAGTGGGCCGCAAGCGCGCGCTGGACGTGGGCGCGGAGCTCATCATCCGCGGCAGAGACGAGCGGGTCGGGCACGCGACGACTGGGAGGCAGGGTGAGACGTGAAGTGGTCATACTAGCACGACGGCGCGACGCGGGAAAGGAGAACCGCCACAGCGGCAGGGTCCCTACGTCACGATGGCCGCAGTAAGTGTCAAACCCCTGCCGGGCTGTCTGACCGCGCATGGAATGGAGTGTGCGCATTCCAGACGCCTCGGCCTCGGCGCGCACGCGCTCTCAGTCGCATGCGCGCCGAGGCCGCTCTTTCACAGTCAGGTACCAACCATGGGTCAGCGTCAAACACTTCCCGTGCTTCCGCTTCGGGGCACGGTCATCTTTCCCGGACTCACTGCCCCCATCGCGGCAGGCCGTCCGGGCACGCTCCGCGCGATCGAGGCCGCCCTGAAGGGCGATCGCCTCGTCTTCGCCGTCGCACAGCGCGACAACACGGACGAGCCCACGCCCGACATCCTGTATTCGATGGGCGTCATCGCGCGCATCGGGCAGATCCAGCGCGGCCTGGGCGGGGTCCAGCTGCTGTTGCAGGGCGAGCAGCGCGCGACGGCGATCCAGTACACCACGGTCGACAACTATCTCGCCGCTGTCGTGCAGCCGGTCGACGAGCAGAAGCCGCTCGACGAGGACGACCCCACGTTCGTCGCGCTCTACAAGGAGATTCGCGAGCGCGCCGCGGAGCTCGGCGAGCGCCGCGGCCTGCCCGAGGAAGTCGTGCATCAGGTGCTCGATGCCGTCACGGACGCGGGGCGGTTCAGCGATCTCGTCGCCGGCTACATCGAGCTCCCCGTTGCCGAACGCCAGGGACTGCTGGAGAACCTCTCGGTCGAGGACCGGCTTCGCCGCGTGCTGGTGCACGTGCAGCGACAGATCGGGATGATCGAGATGCAGGAGGAGATCAAGTCGCAGGTGCAGGAGGAGCTCGGCGAGCGCCAGCGCGAGATGTATCTGCGCGAGCAGATGAAGGCGATCCAGAAGGAGCTCGGCGACGACGACCAGAGCAAGGAGATCACCGAACTGCGCGAAAAGCTCGACAAGCTCGAGCTGCCGCCGGCGGCGCGCACGGAGGTCGAGCGCGAGCTGGGCCGTCTTGAGCGCGCCGGCCGCGAGTCGATGGAGGCACAGGTGATCCGGACGTATCTCGAATGGATCGCCGAACTGCCGTGGAACACGCGCAGCGACGACAATCTCGATCTGACGCGGGCGCAGCAGGTGCTGGACGAGGATCACTACGGTCTACCGGACGTGAAGGACCGCGTGCTCGAGTTTCTGGCCGTGCGTCAGCTGCGCGCGCTGGAGCTCGCGAACGAAGTGGAGGCCGCGGGCGAGCTGCCGGTGGCCGCCTTCAGGCCCGAGCGGGACGAGGCAACGCCGGTGCTGAACGTGACCGGCGAGCACCGGGCAGTGACGGACAAGAAGGAGGCGAAGGCTCGCGCGATGGCCAAGGGACCCATCCTGCTCTTTTCCGGTCCGCCAGGTGTGGGCAAGACGTCAATCGCCAAGTCGATCGCGCGGTCGCTCGGGCGCGAGTACGTGCGCGTGGCGCTCGGTGGCGTGCGCGACGAAGCAGACATCCGCGGCCATCGTCGCACCTACGTCGGCGCCATGCCGGGGCGCATCATCCAGGGGCTCAAGCAGGCGACGACACGCAACCCCGTGTTCCTCCTCGACGAGGTGGACAAGCTCGGCTCGTCGTTCCAGGGCGATCCGGCGAGCGCGCTGCTCGAGGTGCTCGATCCGGCGCAGAACGACACGTTCACGGACCATTACCTCAACATCCCGTTCGACCTGAGCGAAGTGCTGTTCATCGCCACGGCCAACTTCATCCAGAACATTCCCGGTCCGCTGCTCGACCGCATGGAGGTGGTGGAGTTCGCCGGCTACACCGAGCGCGAGAAGGCGGCGATCGCGAAGAAGTACCTGATCCCGCGCCAGCTCGAGGACTCGGGGCTGAAGAGTAAGAACATCGTGTTCGACGACGATGCGGTGATGAGCATCGTGAGCAAGTACACGCGCGAGAGCGGCGTGCGTCAGCTCGAGCGGCAGGTGGGTGCGGTGGCGCGCAAGGTGGCGCGCAAGCTCGCGTCGGGCGGGACGGACGACTTCCACATCAGCGTGCAGGACGTCCGCGACCTGTTGGGGCGGCCGCGCGTGCATCCCGAGCACGCGAACGAGGAGAACGAGATCGGCGTGGCGGCAGGGATGTACTACACGCCGATGGGAGGCGACATCATGTTCGTGGAAGCGGCGATCCGCCGGCTCCACGCCGCGCAGCGTACCAGCGACGGCGACGACCAGAAGGTGCAGGTGAGCGGATGGGGCAACGTGTCGCTCATCCTCACCGGCCAGCTCGGCGACGTGATGAAGGAAAGTGCGCGGGCCGCCCTCACCTACGCCGCGACGCACGCCGCGGCACTCAAGATCCCCGAGGATCGCCTCGGCTCCATCGAGGTGCACGTGCACGTGCCGGCGGGCGCGATCCCGAAGGACGGTCCGAGTGCCGGTGTCGCGATCTCGACGGCGCTCGTGAGCGCGATGTCGGGCCGCCCCGTTCGGCGCGACGTCTCGATGACCGGCGAGGCCACGCTCCGCGGCCGCGTCCTCCCCATCGGTGGGTTGAAGGAAAAGGTGCTGGGCGCCCACCGTGCGGGGATCACCACCATCATCCTGCCGAAGGACAACGAGGCGGACATGGAGGACATCCCGGAGGAGGTGCGCAACCAGCTCTCCTTCCATCCGGTGAGCACGCTGGACGAGGCGTTCGCGATCGCGCTGCTGCCGGCGGTGAACGGAACGCCACCGGCGGCGCGGCCGCAGATGATGGAAGCGGCGGAGGCCGCCGTCGGCGCGTAGAGCGCCGCCGGCGGCTTCTGCGGGCGCTCCCCTCAGAGGGGATCGCGTGGACCGGCGAGGTCCCCCCCTATCGCGCAGCGCACGAAGGTGTTACTGTACGTCTCAGCGACGCACCCCGTGCTTCGGCCCGGGGACCTAGTTCCGACGGATCAGGGGCCTGCTACTCGCGGGCCTCTTTTTTTTCTCACCCGCGTCGCTACCACGACGGTACAGTTCCGCCGTAGCAGGGTGAGCCTCCGCGTGAAGGCGCCGTTCACGTTCAACATGTGGTCATCATGGATGCCGAGATTCGGTGTTCGACCACAAACACATCAGGAGTTCAGCTATGCGTACGACCGGCACCGTGAAGTGGTTCAACGACACGAAGGGCTTTGGCTTCATCACCCCCGCGAACGGCGAGAAGGATTGCTTCGTGCATCACTCCGCCATTCAGGGACACGGCTTCAAGTCCCTCGCCGAGGGCGAGGCTGTGGAGTTCGACGTGGTTCAGGGCGCGAAGGGCCCGGCCGCTGAGAACGTCGTCAAGCTCGGCCGCTAACACGGCGAGTCGGCCAGGCCCGGTCGTCTAGCCACAGGCTGAACTAGTCCACGCTCTAAACCGCCGCGCCCCGTGCGCTAAAGCCAACGGGGCGCTGCTGCGTTCTGGGTTGGGCGTTGCCCGTGGCGTTGCCGTTTGGTGTTTTATCGCGTCATCACGCCGTGAAACGGGGAACGGCAAACGATAGACTGGTAACGCTCACCTTGGATTCCCCCGATCCCGGGGCAGACTCCGTCTCAGTACGCGACCAGCGCACCGAACACTGGAAG
>JBBQDE010000216.1:0-5598 GCA_038319425.1 Gemmatimonadales bacterium | reverse complement strand
TTCCAGGAGGGCGAGCTGTCGCCCAAGAAGCTCGTGCCCGAGGGCATCGAGGGACGCGTGCCCTATCGCGGTCCGGTCGCCGACGTGCTGTTCCAGATGGTGGGCGGCCTGCGCAGCGGCATGGGCTACGTCGGCTGCGGCTCCATCGAGGAGCTGCGCACGCGCACGGACTTCGTGCGCATCACCGCGGCCGGCCTGCGCGAGTCGCATCCGCACGACGTGACGATCACGCGCGAAGCGCCGAACTACAGCCTGTGAGGCGGTGAGAGAGTGAGTTAGTGAGCGAGTGAGACGGAGAGACGGTGACTCGGCAGTCCCGTTTCACCCTCTCACCGTCTCACCCAGTCAGTTTCATTCTTGACAACCTCGCTTCCTGACACGAAGTTGTCGCGTCGTAAGTCTGTATACAATCTGACACAACCTGCACCGACGACGGAGACTTCCCGATGGGTTTGTGGTCGAGAAAGAGTGTGGCGGTGCTCCAGCGCGAGGCCGCGGAAGAAGGCGAGCAGGGACTTCGGCGAACGCTGACCGCGGCGAACCTGACGTTGCTCGGCATCGGCGCCATCATCGGCGCCGGAATCTTCGTCCTCACCGGCAACGCCGCCGCCCAGTACGCGGGCCCCGCCGTCGTCCTGTCCATGCTCGCGGCGGGAATCGCCTGCGGCTTCGCGGGACTCTGCTACGCCGAGTTCGCGAGCATGATCCCGATCGCCGGCTCGGCCTACACGTACGGCTACGCCACGCTGGGCGAGTTCGTCGCCTGGATCATCGGCTGGGACCTCATGCTCGAGTACCTGTTCGGCGCCGCCACGGTGGCCGTCGGCTGGTCGGGGAACTTCGTGCCGTTCCTCAAGGAGTTCGGGATCACCTTCCCCTCGGCGTTCGCCAACGCGCCGTTCGCCGTGGATGCGGCAAACAACTTCTCGCGCACCGGCGCCACGCTGAACATCCCCGCCATGGTGCTCGTCGGGCTCATGACGTGGATCCTCGTGATCGGGATCAAGGAATCGGCGCGCTTCAACAACGTGATCGTGTTCCTGAAGATGGCGATCATCTTCCTCGTGATCGGCTTCGGCTTCATGTACGTGAACACGTCCAACTGGCATCCGTTCATTCCGCCGAACACAGGCCACTTCGGCGAGTTCGGCTGGAGCGGCATCCTGCGCGGCGCCGGCGTGATCTTCTTCGCCTACATCGGCTTCGACGCCGTGAGTACGGCGGCGCAGGAAGCGCGGAATCCGCAAAAGGACATGCCGATCGGCATTCTCGGCTCGCTTTTGATCTGCACCATCCTCTACGTGCTCATGGCGCTCGTCATGACCGGCATGGTGCACTACTCCAAGCTCAACGATCCCGCACCAATCCTCGTTGCCGTCGCCGCCGCGGGCCCGTCGCTTGCCTGGCTGCGCTACGCGGTGGAAGTGGGCTCGCTCCTGGGCCTGGCGTCGGTGGTGCTCGTCATGCTCATGGGCCAGCCGCGCGTGTTCTTCTCCATGGCGCGCGATGGCCTGCTGCCGCCGGTGTTCGGCAAGGTGCACCCCCGGTACAAGACGCCGTACATCACGACGATCATGACCGGCACCATCGCCGCCATCGTGGCCGGGCTCTTCCCGATTGGCCTGCTCGGCCAGCTCGTCAGCATCGGCACACTGCTCGCGTTCGTCATCGTGTGCGCCGGCGTCTGGATCCTGCGCGTGCGCTCGCCGGAGATTCCGCGCGCGTTCAAGACGCCGCTCGTGCCGCTCGTGCCGATCCTCGGCATCATCAGCTGTTTCGGACTCATGGCTGGCCTGCCGAAGGACACGTGGATCCGACTGATCATATGGCTGGCGATCGGTCTCGTCGTCTACTTCGCGTACAGCAAGAACCACTCGCACATCGGTCGCGGCGGCACTGACCATCACATGGGCGACTGACACCCGACGTCACTAGATTGAAGCGGCGTCCTTCGGGGCGCCGCTTCTCGTTTCTCCAGCCCCGTGTCCGTGCCCACCGACCTACTCACCGTTCCATCCGCGCGCCGCGCCGCCATCGAGGCGCTCGCGCCGCTGCTCGTGCCGGGCCGTCGTGTGGCCCTGAGCACGCACCTCAACGCCGATGGCGACGGCTGCGGCTCCGAGACCGCGCTCGCGCGCATGCTCGCGGCTCATGGCCTGATGCCGCGCATCGTCAATCCCACGCCGTGGCCGGAGATGTTCGACTTCCTGCTCGGCGACGACGTGCAGGACCAGACGCCGCGCGGCTCGAAGGCGCTGAAGGACATCGACCTCCTGATCGTGCTCGACATCAGCGACGTGAAGCGGCTCGGCGTGTTGACCGACACGGTGCGCACGCTCGCCATCCCCAAGCTGGTGATCGACCACCACATCGACTCGGACGAGCCGGCCGGCTCCATCGTGGTCTCCGACACCACGGCGTGCGCCACGGCGGAGCTCGTGTACGACGTCTCCATCGTGATGGGCTGGGCACTCACGCCGGCGATGGCGCGCTCGTTGTACACCGGCATGCTCACCGATACCGGCGGCTTCCGCTTCAGCAACACGACGCCACGCTGCCTCGCGGTCGCCGCGCAGCTGCTCGCCTGCGGCGTGGACCCCGAGGACATGTACACGCGGATCTATGCGTCGGCGCCGGCGGGTCGCGTGCGTCTCATGGCCGACGTCCTCGGCACGCTCCAGGTGGATGAGTCGGTGGGGCTCTCCTGGCTCTCCATGGGTCCGGATTCGCTGGAGAAGCATGCGGTGCGCGCCGAGGATCTCGACGGGATCGTGGAACACGCGCGCTCGATCGCCGGAACGCGCATGGCGCTCTTCTTCCGCGATCTCGGGCACGGCAAGGTGAAGGTGTCCTTCCGCAGCACAGGCGGTACCGACGTCAACGCCTTTGCTCGTCAGTTCGGTGGCGGCGGTCATGCGAAGGCCGCTGGCGCCCTCGTGGCGGGTGATCTGGATGCGGTGCGGGATCGCGTGGTGGAGGCCGCGCGCGTGCTGCTCCAGGTGCCGGCGTAGCGGCCCAACCGCGTGCGTGCGGCGCCGCGCTCCGACTATCTTAGTCCCATGTCCAAGCCCCTTCAGGAACGCCTCGCCATCGCGCTCTCCGCCATACGAAATCCACGCACCGGCGCCGGTGTGTACGAGAGCCAGCAGCTGCGCGACATCGCGACCACGGTGGACGGCAAGGTGCGCGCGACACTGCAGCTCGACGCGAGCGACGACCCCACGCTCGCGCGTCAGGTGCGGCGCGCGATCGAAAGCGTGGCCGGCGTGACGGATATCCAGCTCGAGGTGCGCAGCGGGGCCGCGCCAGCGCGCAGCCGCAGCCTGCCCGTCATGGATCAGGCGCCCGCCGCGCCGGCCCGCGCAGCCGCCCCCACGCCCAAGCGCTTCGCGAATCTCGGCAAGGTCATCGCCGTCTCGTCGGGGAAGGGCGGAGTTGGCAAGTCCACTGTCGCCGTCAACCTGGCCGTCGCGCTCGCGAAGGATGGAGCTCGCGTCGGACTCATGGACGCCGACATCTATGGCCCCAATATCCCGCGGATGATGGGCGTCTCGGGCGCGCCGCCGGTGGTGAACGAGAAGATCATGCCCCTCGAGGCGCACGGGGTGAAGCTGATCTCGCTCGGCATGATGATCGAGCCCGACCAGCCAGCGATCTGGCGCGGACCAATCGTGATGAAGATCATCAACCAGTTCCTCCAGGACGTGGCATGGGGGCAGCTCGACTATCTCATCGTGGACATGCCGCCCGGCACGGGCGACGCGCAACTCTCGCTCGTGCAGGCCACCAACGTGGACGGCGCGGTGATCGTGACGACGCCGCAGGAAGTGAGCGTCGGCGACGCGCTGCGCGGAGTGAAGATGTTCCAGCGGGTTGGCGTGCCGGTGCTCGGCATCGTGGAGAACATGAGCTGGTTCGAGTGCCCGCACTGCGGCAAGCCGAGCGCGCTCTTCGGCTCTGGCGGCGGCGACCGCCTGGCGAAGTCCCTCGACCTGCCCCTGCTCGGCCAGGTGCCATTCTACCCCCGGGTCATGGAGGGAGGAGACGGCGGCCTCCCGATCGTGACGGCGGATGCGGGATCGGCAGCGGCGCGTGCGCTCACAGCCATCGCCGCACGAATCGCCGAGGCCATCGGCGCCGTCCCCGCGGCCTGAGGCCATGCCGATAGGCGGATCGCTTCCGGTCGAGTCGCACGAAGGACTCACGCCGGTCGCGGTTACCAACGAGTGGGAGGCCGCGCAGCTCGTCGCCGATCCACTGCCGCGCACCATCGCGCGCGTCGCCCTGCCAGCCGT
Source organism: Gemmatimonadales bacterium (assembly GCA_038319425.1). Lineage (GTDB taxonomy): Bacteria > Gemmatimonadota > Gemmatimonadetes > Gemmatimonadales > Gemmatimonadaceae > AG11. The sequence goes on along the minus strand of JBBQDE010000216.1, from coordinate 1,303 downwards.
CGCGTCGTCGCTGCTGATGACGCTGTTCTTCTCGGTGGACACCTACTGGATCGGCACGCGCGTCGGCGCCACGGCGCTCGCGGCGGCGTCCACGGCGGTGTTCTGGATCTGGCTGCTCGTCTCGATCGCCGAGATGGTGAGCGTGGGGCTCACCGCGGTCGCGTCGCGCCGGTACGGCGAAGGGCGCGGCGCGGAAGCGGCGCGCATCGCCGGCGATGCGCTGGTGCTCGCCCTTGCGCTCGGCGCGGTGTGCGGCGTCGTCGGCCTCCTGCTGTTGCCGCACCTGTTCGCGGTGATGCACACGCCGTCCGAAGTCTCCGCGCTCGGCGTTCGCTATCTCGGCACCTATCTGCTCGGTGCACCGCTGATCTTCGGCTTCTTCGCCGTGGATGCGGCGTTCCGCGCCGCGGGCGATACGCGCACGTCGTTCCTCCTGCTGAGCGCGTCGGTGGCGGTGACCCTCGTCCTCGATCCCATCCTCATCGTGGGATGGGGCCCGATTCCGGCCATGGGGGTGGCGGGCGCCGCGATCGCCACCGTTTCCACGCGTGCCGTCGCGTTCGCGCTCGGCCTCATCATCGTGGGGAGGAGAGGGGTCCTGGAGGTTGGACGACCCGATTGGCGCACGCTGGCCACCATCGCGCGCGTCGGCCTCCCCACGGCGGTGACTGGCGTGGTGTTCTCTCTCATCTACGTGCTCGTCACGCGCACTGCCACGCAGTTCGGCACGCCGGCGCTCGCCGCCCTGGGCATCGGGCACCGCGTCGAGAGCTGGCTGTTCATGATCGGCGTCGGGTTCGGCGCGGCCACGGCAGCCATCGTCGGACAAAACCTTGGCGCCGGGCAGACAGAGCGGGCAGCCCGTGCCGGCTGGATCTCGGTCGGCTTCTGCAGCCTGTTCGGCGTGGTCGCGTGCGTGCTGGAGCTGACCGCACCGGAGTGGTTCGCCTCCATCTTCAGCCACGATCCCGCCGTGATCGCCGAGGCGGCGAGGTATCTCCGCATCGCCGCCGTGTCGCAGCTCGGGATCTGCGCCGAAATCGTGCTGGAAGGCGCGTTGGGGGGAGCCGGCTACACGCTGGCGCCCATGCTGACGTCCACCGTGATCACGGCGAGCCGCATCCCCCTCGCGGCCTGGGCGGCGACGCGCTACGGCAGCTCCGGGCTCTGGTGGACGATCGCACTCACCGCCCTCGGCCGCGCGGTCGGGATGCTCGCCATCTGGCGCGCGGGCCGCTGGAAGCGTACCTCCATCGCATGACAGGCGGCGCATGACGCGCATCATCACGCTGCTCACCGATTT
>JBBQDE010000215.1:0-5603 GCA_038319425.1 Gemmatimonadales bacterium | reverse complement strand
CGTGCACGGTGCTCGCCTTCGTCGCGTTTCTACGCGGCCTGGCCGAGATCGGCCCGGTGCGCACCGCGATCGTGAGCACGATCGAGCCGTTCTGGACGGCGCTCCTCGGCAGCGTGGTGCTCGGCCAGATGATTGGCCCGCGAACGCTCGGCGGGGGGTTGCTCATCGCCACCGCCGTGATCCTGCTGCAGCTTGGTCCCCGGGCGGCGGCGGCGCCGGTGCCGGCGGCCTAGAGGATCGTCCTGCTCGCGCGTCGAATGCCGATCACTCTTGCGCAGGCAACGCCGTGAGGGTTGCTGCTGACAGCTCTGCTTCCCCTCAAGGCTCACAGCGGGGTTGGCGCAGGAGGCCAGACCGGCCTCGGGAACAACACCGCAATGCGCGGTGAGGAAGAGCCAAGGAACAACCGAGCAGGAACGTGCACTGCGTTTGTCCTACGCGACCAATCTCCATCCGACAGATTCATCAATCATGAAAGCGCTGCATCTCACCATCGAAGGCATGACCTGCGAGCACTGCGTGCGCGCAGTGGACGGACGGCTGCGCCGGACACCGGGCGTCGAGGTCGCGAACGTCGCGATCGGCAGCGCCGAGGTGCGATACGATCCCGCCACCACGAATCTCGATGAGATCGCGGAAGTGATTGCCGACGAAGGTTATACGGCATTCGAGGAGTAGCGGGCTCGTCACGAGATGGTACCGTGCTTGCCTTACGAGGGTATTACAGTTGCGACCGCGTGTCTCGCGTCGCACCCCCACTCCACGGAGCCATCATGCATCTTCATTCGATTCGAATTCTTCCAGCGCTCGCGGCACTCGCCTCGATCGGCGCCTGCGCTTCACTGAGCCAGAAGGAAAAGGGCGCCATCATCGGCGCATCCACGGGTGCGGCAGTCGGCGCGGCGGTGGGCAACGCGAATGGCTCCACAGCCAAAGGCGCGATCATCGGAGCCGCCATCGGTGGAACGGCGGGCGCGGTGATCGGGCACCAGATGGATCAGCAGGCGAAGGAGATCAAGCAGCAGATTCCGGGCGCGGTCGTCGAGCGCGTGGGCGAAGGACTCCAGGTGACGTTCGAGTCCGGCCTGCTCTTCCCCTACGATTCCGACGCGCTGACCGCTGCCGCGCAGCAGAATCTCTCGACGCTCGCGTCCAGTCTCGACAAGTATCCGAACACCGACATCATCGTGGTCGGCCATACGGACAGCAACGGAAGCGACACTTACAACCTGTCGCTGTCGGAGCGCCGCGCGAACGCGGCGGTCAGCTACCTCACCAACCGCGGCGTGTCGCGCGCTCGCCTGCGTGGCGCCGGTCGCGGCGAGACCGAGCCGGTCGCCAGCAACGACACCGACGCCGGCCGCCAGCAGAACCGCCGCGTCGAAGTCGCGATCTACGCGAACGACACGCTCAAGGCCCAGGCGGCGCGGCAGGGTGGTCAGTAGGCTGTTGACTCACTGACTGGAGTGCTGGCCGACTCAGAACAGAATGCCGTTGCGGACCTGTCCAGCGAAGGTGCGGGCAACGGCGTTCTCTGTTTCCAGTCGCGCAGGCGTTGGATGGCGAGTCAACCACTCACACGAGCTGCCGCGCGGCCGTCTCCGCGCGCGAAGTCCCTCGACCAGCTTTTACCGGCGCATCTTCCATGATGCCGACGATCCCCTGCTCCAGCCAGGCGTGGCTGCCGTCGAGCACGTGCTGCGACACCTTGTAGATGGCAGCGTCGTTTTTCCCGTAGAAGCGCTCGAAGTTCGTCTTGATGCGCTGGCGCGCTTCGCGACAGAAGAGGTCCGCCAGCTCGGCGGCCTCCTTGTTCCCCTGCTGCCCCAGCATCTGCGCCCGTACGCACACCGCGGTCATCGCGAACAGGTCGGCGCCGATGTCGACGCCGCGAAAGAGCACCATCTGCCGCCGCTCGAGCTTTTGGCCGAATCGCGCCATGGCGTGAAAGAGCGTGCGTCCGAGATGGCGGGTGTGGCGCTCCGCCCACCGAAGGTGCTTGCCAAGCTTGCCGAACTCGCTGTATGACGTGGGCACGGCGCCACGCCCGAACCAGCGCGCGAGATACCACATCGGGTAGAACTTCATCACCCGGCCGAGCGCGGAGACTTTCTCCTGCTTCGACGATTCCTTGTCGACGAGCGCGAACGCCGTCTTGAAGTGGTGGTCCACCGCCTCGCGCGCGATGAACAGCCGCATCACCTCCGACGTCCCCTCGAAGATCAGGTTGATCCGGAAGTCGCGCATCGCGCGCTCCACCGGGATCCCCGCTTCGCCGCGCGCGCGCAGGGAGTCCGCCGTCTCGTAGCCGCGTCCACCGCGGATCTGGAGCGTGTCGTCGATGATCTTCCAGCCGGTCTCGGTGTTCCACATCTTCGCGATCGCCGCTTCCAGCCGGATGTCGTAGTGGCCGCGCTCCGACAGGCCGACGGTGAGCTCGGCGACCGATTCCATGGCGAAGGTGTTGGCCGCCATGAGGGCGAGCTTCTGCGCGATCGCTTCGTGCTTCCCGATCGGCTGCCCCCACTGGACGCGCACCTTGGCCCAGTGACGCGCCACCTGGAGCATCGCCTTGCCGCCGCCGGCGCAGCTGGCGGGAAGCGTGAGCCGGCCCGTGTTCAGCGTGATGAGCGCCAGCTTGAGCCCCTTCCCCTCGCCCCACAGAATATTCTCCGCCGGCACGCGCACGTTGGTGAAGCGCAGCACGCCGTTCTCGATCGCCTTGAGGCCCATGAAGCGCGAACGGTGGACGATCTCCACGCCGGGCGACTTGGCCTCGACGATGAACGCGGTGATCTGCTTGCGGCTCTTCCCGTTGGTCATCGCATCAGGCGTCCGCGCCATGACGACGAGCAGGTCGGCGCGCGTGCCGTTGGTGCACCAGAGCTTCTCGCCATTGAGCGTCCAGAACTTGCCGTCTTCGCTCATCGTGGCGCTGGTGCGCAGGTTGGCGGGGTCGGAGCCGGCGTCCACTTCGGTGAGCGCGAACGCGGAGATCGCGCCCTTGGCGAGCCGCGGGAAGAAGCGCTGCTTCTGCTCGGGCGTCCCGAATAGCTTGAGCGGCTGCGGCAACCCAATGGATTGGCTCGCCGAGAGCAGCGCGGTGAGCGAGCCGTCCTTGCTCGTCACCATCGCCATGGCTCGCGTATAGCTCGCGTACGAGAGACCGAGGCCACCATACTCGGTGGGAATCTTGATCCCGAAGGCGCCCATCTCGCGCAGCTCCTGCACGTACGACTCCGGAATGTCCCCCGTGCGGTCGATCATGTCCGAATCGACGCGCTCGAGGAAGGCGCGCAGCCTCGCCATGAACGGCGCCGCTCGTGCCGCCTCCGCGGCATCCACCTTCACCGGATGGGGGTGGACGAGATCGAGGCGGAACCGCCCCAGAAAGAGCTCGCGCACGAAGCTCGGACCCGACCACTCGCTCTCGCGCGCTGCTTCGGCGACGTCGCGGGCTTCCTTCTCGGTGGCAAGACCTGCGGACTGCTCGGCCATGGTACGCTCGGCGTAGGGTCGGAACGAAAGCTATCATCTCAGGAACAGTGTTGCATCGAGCAGGCCACACACAGCGTGTCGCACGTCACCGCGCGTGCGCTTCCCCGTGCCGCGCGACGTGGCGCTCGCGCCGGACCACCGCCACGGCGCCGCCGAGCGCAATGGTGGCAAAGCAGAACCACTGCACGGCGTAGCTGAAGTGCGGCCCGTCGTCGAGCGCGGGAATCTCGCGACGCGCGGGATGCGTGATCGTCCCCGAATCGCCGACGGCCACCAGAAAGTACGGCGCCACGGGATAGGGAATCTTCGCTGCAATCTCCTGCCGGCTCACGCGCCGCACGATGCGTGGGCCGGTCGCGGACGTCGTGATACCGGCATCCGACGCGTACGTCTCCACGTATCCGGCTACATGCGCCGAGTCGCCTTCTCGCCAGCGATCCCGGTCCACCGATCCCGCGTCTGGCGAGTAGACCCAGCCGCGGTTCACCAGCACGGCGGTGTCGGAGCCCGCGACGCGCACCGGAGTGATGAGCTCGACGCCGGGGGATCCCTGGTGCGTCCGCCCGGTGAGGACCAGCTCGTGCTCGTAGTCGTAGCGCCCGACGACCGCGGCGGGCCGGTAGTGGGCGGCCGCGGTGTCTCGAGTCAGGTTCGCGAGCGGGATCGGTTCGCCGCGTTGCTGGACCGAGACCTCGGCGTTGCGTGCCTGGCGCTCGTGCAGGCGGCCCACCTGCCAGAGCCCGAGGCGCATGAACACCGCGGCCGCGGCGACGGCGAGAACGCAGAAGAACGCGGTGCGTCGTGACATGGCCGCAACCTAAGGCGACGCTCAGAACAAAGACATCTGCTCGCCGAGGGCGCTCGGATCCACGGGAGTGAGCCGCAACGCGCGCTGGAGCTCGCGCGCGCTCTGCGGCGAATGGCCGGCGAAATGGTTGTTGACGTAGCCGTACACGCTGATCCCCTTGAGGGCGAGCGGAAAGAGCACGGCGGCCCACTGCTCGAGCTCCGCGCTACGGTCGATCTGGATGCGCGAGTAGTCCACGATGTCGCGGTTGGCACCCATCCATCGGACGTAGAGGAAATCCGACGTCGGCCGGGCCGCGAGCGCGAGCATCTGCTTTCGCGGAATCCACCGCGCGTCCGACAGGGTGAGCCCCACGCCATGCTCGGCGAGCAGCGCAAGCACGCCATCCTGAATCCAGCCGCGGTGGCGGAACTCGATGCTGAAGCGGATGTCGCGCGGCAGCGTCGGCAGCAGCCTGGCAACGGCGGGCAGTTCCACCGGCCCGAAATCCGGTCCGAGCTGGATGAGCACGGGGCCAAGCTTCTCCCCCAGCTCGCGGGCGCGATCGTAGAAAAGATCGGCGACGTCGTCGGCGTTGCGCAGCCGGCGCTCGTGGGTGATCTCTTGCGGCATCTTCAGCGCGAAGGTGAAGCCGTGCGGCGTGCGGTTGTACCATCCGCGCACGGTTTTCACCGGCGGCACGGCATAGAAGGTGGAATCGACCTCCACCGTGTCGAAGGCGCGCGCGAAGACGGTGAGGTAGTCCGCGGGCCGCGTCCCCTCCGGATAGAAGGGACCGATCCACGCGTCGTAGTTCCATCCCTGAGTGCCGATGCGCAGGTGCGCGGTCATGCGGTGAATCGGGAGGCGCGCCGTCGTGATGTCAAGCCGCGCAATGGGCGTCGCGAGCGAGCGGGCAGAGCCGCGTCTTTTGCGTGCTGCCGGTCCCGATCTTGCCTTTCCATCAGGTACTCACAACTCACACGAGGGATCATCATGGCAGATCGCATGAACGATTCGACGGACGGGCGCGTCGAGCGCGCGAAGGATTCCGCGCTGGGCAAGCACGATTCCAACCCCAGCCACCTGGATGAAGCGGGCGAGGCGGCCGGCGGGATCGGCGGCGTGCTGGCAGGCGCAGCGATCGGCTCCCTCGTCGGCCCGGTCGGCACGCTGATCGGCGGCATTGCCGGCGCCGTGGGCGGGTGGTGGACCGGACGTGCCGTGACTGAGGCGACGTCGAAGCTCACGACGGACGACGACGAATACTATCGGAAGAGCTACGAAGGCTCGCCGAACCGGCTGGCCGATCGCAGCT
>JBBQDE010000214.1:0-5612 GCA_038319425.1 Gemmatimonadales bacterium | reverse complement strand
GAGCCGATGAAGGCCCAGATCGCGATCTTCTTGTTGTCGAGGCCCGTCGAGGTCGGCGGGTGCCCGTGGGTGTCGTCGTGCGCGCTGTGCGCGTGCGTGCCGTGAGCGGCGGAAGCGTGGGTCACTGGACTGGGTCCCGGTGCATTAGTGGGCGTCCTCGAGCGGGGTCAGGAGCCACGCATAGAGCGACATCGTCATGACGAGCGCGCCGCCGATGATCGTGGCCAGCGCGAGCGGCAACTTGTCCTTGTGGATGAACAACAGCCCGGAGAACATGATGATCAGGCCAAGGGCGCAGATGAGCGGCTTGATCGTGGGATTCGGCATCGGGATGCCGAGCTCCTTCGCCGTCTTCCCCGACGCGTGCTCCACGTGCACGCCCGCTTCCGCGGCCTGCTTCGGCTGATTGCCGATCGGGTTCGGGTAGCCGTGCCCGACGTGCTTGCTGCCGACGTCCACGTCGAGCCGCTGGTCGCCGTGCTTCGTGTGCGGCACCTCGGACGCGAGACGCGGCTGCGTGATGTCCCACAGGGGCACGCGCGAGGTCACGCGCGGGATGCGCGCGAAGTTGTACTCGGGCGGCGGCGATGGGATCGACCACTCGAGGGTCGATGCCTGCCACGGGTCGTTCCCCGCCACCGCGCCCGACGAGTAGCTGCGGAAGAAGTTCCAGAGGAAGATGGCCGTGCCGATGATGAGAACGCCCGTGCCGTAGGTGCTCATCTTGTTGAACACGTCCCAGCCCTGGCCCGCATCGTAGGTGTAGATACGGCGCGGCATCCCCATCAGTCCCGAGAAGTGCATCGGGAAGAAGGTGACGTTCATGCCGATGAACGTGAGCCAGAAGTGCCAGGTGCCGAGCGTTTCGCTCAGGAGGCGGCCGGTGATCTTCGGATAGTAGTAGTAGATGCCACCGAAGATGCCCATCATCGAGCCGCCGAAGAGCACGTAGTGGAAGTGCGCGACGATGAAATACGTGTCGGTCTGCTGGAGATCGGCCGGGGGCGACGCGTGCATGACCCCGGAGATGCCGCCGATCGTGAACAGGCCGACGAGCCCGATGGCGAACTTCATCGCCGTCGTGAATCGGATCGAGCCGCCCCACATCGTGAAGACCCAGTTGAAGATCTTCACGCCGGTCGGGATGGCGATCAGCATCGTCGTCACGCCGAACACGGTGTCGGCAATCGGACCCATGCCGACGGCGAACATGTGGTGCGCCCACACGCCGAAGCCGAGGAAGGCGATGAGCATGGTCGCGTACACCATGACCGGATATCCGAAGATCGGCTTCCGCGAGAAGGTCGGGATGATCTCCGACACGAGGCCGAATGCCGGCAGGACGAGGATGTAGACCTCTGGATGTCCAAAGATCCAGAACAGGTGCTGCCAGAGCAGCGGATCGGCGCCGGCGCCGATCTCGTAGAACTGCGTGCCGAAGAAGCGGTCGAACTGCAGGAACACCAGCGCGATCGTGATGACCGGGAACGCCAGCACGAGCAGGAACTGCGTGACGAACGCGTTCCACGTGAACATCGGCATGCGCATGAGGTTCATCCCCGGCGCACGCATGTTGATGATCGTCGTGATGAAGTTGAACGCCGCCGCCAGCGAGCTGACGCCGAGGATCTGGAGGCCGATCACCCAGAAGTCGATGTTCAGCCCCTGCGAGAACTGCATCGTGGTGAGCGGCGCATAGCCGAACCAGCCGCCGTTCGGCGCGGCGCCGACGAGCCACGAGGCGTTCATGAACAGCGCGCCGAACAGGTACACCCAGTAGCTGAACGCGTTGAGCCGCGGGAACGCGACGTCGCGGGCGCCGATCTGCAGCGGGATGAGGAAGTTGAAGAACGCGGCGGACAGCGGCATGATCGCGAGGAAGATCATGGTCGTGCCGTGCATCGTGAAGAGCTGGTTGTACAGCTCAGCCGACACGAGATGCTTGTTCGGACCCGAGAGCTGCGCGCGGATCAGCGCCGCTTCAAGCCCGCCGACGATGAAGAAGAAGAGAGAGGTGAAGAGGTAGAGCGTGCCGATCCGCTTGTGATCGACCGTCGTGAGCCAGCTCCAGACGCCGCTCTCGCCGACGTAGCTCTCGGCCGGCGCATATGCCGGGGCGGTAGCCGTGGTTGCCATTCGTGCGTATCTCCGGTGTCGGCGGTTACTTGAGCGCCTGCAGGTAGGCGACGATGTCAGCGATCTGCTGATCGTTCAGCCCCGTTTTCGGAATGGTCTGTCCCGTGACCGGATCGCGCTGGAAGGCGCCCAGCGTCGGCATGATCACGCCCGGCTTCATCCAGCGTGAGTTCTTGATCCAGAGCGACAGGTGCTTCGTGTCGTTGGGATAGATGCCGCCGGCGATCGTGTTGCGGCTGCCGAGGTGGGTCAGGTTCGGGCCGATGATGCCCATCATCGTCGGGTTGCCGTTGATCATGTGGCACGCCACGCATCCGCCGCCCCCCTGACTCAGGAAGGCGCGCCCGCGCTCGGCATCGCCCGTGAGCGACTCGTTGAACGACGCCATGCCCGGTGGGATCGAGGTGCTCGGCACGACGTGCGACGGCATCTTCTCGCGCGGGAAGGTGACGAACCCTGCCTGCTGCACGCTGACGCCGGCGGGCATCGTGCTCATGTCGTGCGCTGGCGTCGTGGACGCAACGCCGGGGTTGGCCGCGCCAGGCGCCGAGACCGGCCGCGTTGGCGACCCGCCGACCGGATTGGCCGGCGCCGGCAGCCCGCCGGTCGCCCGGCTCTGCGCGGCCACGGTCTGCGCGATCTGCGCCGGCGTCGTGCCGGCGCCCGGCGGTGCGGGCACCGTGGCGGGCGTGCCGGCCGGCGCGATGGCGCCGAACGCGGCGGGCGACGCCTGATGGGTCGCCCACGCCTCGAAGTTCGCCTGCGTCACCGTGAACGCCTTGAACCGCATGTTGGCGTGCGACGCGCCGCAGAACTCCACACACATGCCGTTCCACGCCTGCTCGCCCACGGAGTCCGGGGTGAACCAGAGGTAGTTCGGATGGTTGGTGATGACGTCGCGCTTGCCGCCGAGCTGCGGAATCCAGAACGAATGGATGACGTCATTGCTCTTCAGCGTGAAGTTCACCTTCCGGCCGACGGGCAGATACAGCTCGTTGGCCGTGGTGACGTTGTACTGCGGATACTTGAACTCCCACCACCACTGATGCCCGATCACCTCGACCTGGAGCGCGTCGGCGGTCGCCTTCGCCTGGGTCTTGAAGATCGTGCGCACGGTGGGCACGGCGATGAACGCGAGAATCAGCGCGGGAATGGCCGTCCACAGGATCTCGAGCGTCGTGTTGCCGTGCACGTGCTCGGGCCGGTCGTTGTCGCTCCGCCGGCGGTAGCGCCAGATCGTGTAGAGCAGCAGCGCTTCGACAAATATGAAGACGATTGTCCCCAACCAGATGAGGATGTCGAAGAGGTGGCCGATGTCGCGGTTGAACTCCGTGTGGCGCGTGAAGACGGAGTTCGGGTAGCTCGCGCTGCAGGCGGTGAAGGCGACCGCGAGAAGGGCCGGCAGCGCGGCCGCGAGCAACCGGCGCAGGCGGGGGGTCACGGGCATGCGGAGTCCTTGATCCGGCAGGTTCGGGAGATGCGTCCCCGCACATGACGTGCGTGTGCGGGATCGTACGGCAACGCCGGGAAAAGTACCGGGGCCCCTAGGTGAGCGCAACGCAAAATGATGCATCGCAGAACAGGTGTAGTACTTTCCCCCACACGAGGTTAGGCGAGCGCGATCGGCGCGGCTCGCGTGGGGCCGTCGCTCAGCCCTCGGGCGCCTTCCCCTTCTCGGGCTCGGCGACCATGTGGTTGTCCTTCACGCGTACGGCCGCGATGTCGAGCGCCTGCTTCAATGCGCCCACCCCTTCGCGAAGGTTGCGCACCTTGGCGTCCTCGTTGCCACCGCGGCTCGACAGGAGGTTCATCTGCGCCACCTGATCGGCGATCAGCCCGAACTGCGGCTTCAGCAACCCGACGAGCGGGGTCAGCGCGCGCTTGACCTGCATCCCGAAGAGCTGGGTCGGCTGCTTGCGCTTCAGCGCCAGCGCATAGTGCTCCACCACGCCGTGCAGCCGCTGCACCATCGTCTGAGCCGCCTCGATGGTCTTCAGCTTCTGGACGCCTGCGCCATCGAGCTTGGGACCTGCTGCCATGATGAACCTCGGTAAGCGGTGTCTGGCGGAGAAGCGGTTTCGCGGTGAAGCTCTGCACGAGACGCGGATCAAACCGCCCAACCGCCCAACCGCCTCACCGCTATTTCACTTTCTCCAACTTAGCGTTCGGCCGGAACTCGCGTCCGGCCTTCGACTGCAGAGCGCCGTCGAGTCGAACCACGTCGGCCGTGAAGTCCCACCGGCCATCCTGGATGCTCGCCCCCACGCCGTAGGCATCCACCGGAATGCCGTCGTCCTCGAACGCGCGCACGCGCCGCACGTCGAAGCCCCCTGACGCCACGATCTTCACTTCGCCGAACCCTTCGGCATCGAGCGCATTCCGCACACTCCACACCAGCGGGGGATTCACCCCCGTCGGGCGAAACGTGCCCATGTGCGCACGGACCGAGGCGTCCACCATGTACTCCGAGGTGTCCAGGCGCACGCCCCAGAGCCGGCCCTCGAGCGCACGTGCGACCGCGATGCTCGTGGCCACCGAGTCGTTCTCGTAGTCTACCAGCGCGATCAGCGGCACCCCCGGCGGCAGCACCTTCGCCACGGCGACCGCCGCCGCCACGGTGTTGCCCCCGTAGGCGGCGATGAGCGCGTGCGGTACGGTGCCGACTCCCTTCTTGCCGGTGAGCGCGCCCTGGGCGTCGGTTGAGACGCTGGCGGCGCCGCCGACATGAGCGCTGAGCCCGTCACCGGGCTGGAGCCGCGCGTGATCGCTCCGCGCGCCGAAATAGTAGATGGGCTTCGGGCGCGCGGCGTCCACGAGCGTGCGCACGTTCGTACAGATGCGGGTCCGCCTGGCGAGCGAGCCGAGCACCAGCGTCTCGAGAGGGGCGAAGGCGGCATAGTCGCCTTCCACGAGCAGCACGGTGTCCCACGCGTCCACGCGGTCGCCCTCGTACAGGGCGTGCACGTCGAGCGCGGCGAAGTCGTCGCTGCACAGCTTCAGCAGCGCGACCGCCTCGTCGATGCCGCCGAGCCACCCGCTGCGCTTCGTCGACACCTGCCAGGTGACGCGTGCCTGCCGCCCTTCGGTGCGCAGCGCCGCGCGCGCCCGGTTGAAGTACACGTCGCTGAACTCGCCGGCGCGGACGCGCTCTACAGGCAGGTCGAACAGCGCGGGGTCGATCCGCCGTCGTCGTCGAGGGGGCACGACTAGCGCTTCGCCGCGCGCGGGACCTTGGCGGCGGCCGCCTCGACACCCTGCTGCGGCGGTACGACGAGCGGCGCCGTCATCGCCTCGGGGTCGAGCGCGTGATCGAGCTGCGCCCGAGTCAGGAGGCCGCGCTCCAGCACGAGCTCGAACACCCCGCGCCCGCTCGCCAGCGCGTCGCGCGCGATCTCCGTGGACGCCTCGTAGCCCAGCATCGGCACGAGCGCCGTCACGATCCCGATCGAATGCTCCACGAAGTGGCGCATGCGGTC
>JBBQDE010000213.1:0-5616 GCA_038319425.1 Gemmatimonadales bacterium | reverse complement strand
CGGATGGGACGCCAGACTACGGTCTGACCGGCCGCGTTGGTCGACGGGCGGGATCGGGCATGCCGTATCCGGCCCGTCGCGTTGGTGCGAGCGATGCGATCAGAATGGCGGAGACGCTGACCAGATCAGGTACGCACCGCCGTGGCCATCCGGCGCAGCCGTGGTGTGCAGCATGATGCGGTCGATGAAGTTGTCCGGATGCGAGTGCGAATACTTCACCACCTTCAAGCCGCTGAAGGTGCCGACGCCGGCACCGAGCGCCACGTCGCTCGCCCAGTGGCGGTTGTGGTACATGCGGGAGAGCCCTACCAGCGTCGCCCCGCCATACATCACCGGACCAACGTACCACGTATACGCGGGCCACATGCGATTCACTTCACTCGTCACGGCCGCGGCGGCGGCGAACGCGGTCGTCGTGTGCCCGGATGGAAACGACTGCCGGTTGGCACTCGTGAACCCCGAGCCGAACCTGAAGTCGTGCGGCGACGTCACGGGTGCGGTCGGGTCCAGGTCGGGGCGCGCCCGACCCAGCAACCCCTTCAACACGCCGGTGATGCCGGATCCCACGAGCACCGCCTCGGTTCCGTGCCAGCCGAGGTCCTTGATCTTCGGCCGGTTGGTGAGGGCGCCGAAGCCGTACAGCGCGCCGCCGATGAGGAAGGAGCCAGGGGTCGAGAGTGTCTCGAAACCCGTGGCCGCGCGATCGAAGAACTTGTTGGCCGGTGTCGTCTGGTCGCGCAGGTGCGTCTCGATGTACTTGTCCAGCGGAAACATCGCGACGGTGATGCCCACGAACCCGGCTGCGAGCCACGCGTCGCGCGCCGTGAACAGCGTCTGCTGCGCCGCGCTGGTGTCGGTCGGTGCCCGAACTTGCGCCGGCGAAACGCTGAATGGCAGGAAGAGCAGCAGGGCCGTGAAGGCAGGGCGCCATCGGGTGGCGGAGCAGGTCATCGGCATGGTGTGAAGTGATGGGTCGGCGCACCGGCGAACCCGGCAGCGCGCGGTCGCCGACGAGTGCAGGAATCGCGCTAAATTTATCGCCACTCGCGGATGAGCCCGCGACCAGCCTGACGACACGATGAACCGCCTCCAGATCATCGCCTGCCTTTCGCTCGGCATGGGCGGCTGTGCGCGCGACGCCGCGCCCGCCGCCGGGGATCCGATCCTCGTGTTCAACGCGGCGTCGATCACGCGCCCCATGCGTGCCGTGCTCGACTCCTTCGCCCTTCGCACTGGCACTCGCTACATGCAGGAGAGCGCGTCGAGCCTCGAGCTGGTTCGCCGCCTTACGGAACTGCACTCCACGCCGGACGTGCTCGCACTGGCGGACCCCGACCTCTTCCCGTCGCTGCTCGAGCCCCGGTTCACGACCTGGCATGCGCTGTTCGGCCGCAACCGGATGGTGCTCGCCTACACGGCACGCTCCCGCGGCGCGGCGGAGATCGGACCCGGCAACTGGTGGGAGGTGCTCGCGCGGCCCGGCGTGCAGGTAGGCCGTTCGGATCCCGACACGGATCCCTCGGGCTACCGCACCCTCCTCGTCTGGCAGCTCGCCGCACGGCACTATGGCATTCCTGACATGGAGGCGAGGATGCTGCTCGCTGCGCCAGTCAGGAACGTGCGTCCGCGTGAGGCCGACCAGGTGGCGCTGCTCCAGGCCGGAGAGCTCGATTACATCTGGACATATGAAAGTCTCGCTAAGCTGATGTCGCTCCGCTCCGTGCGATTGCCGCCGGACGTGGACCTTGGCGACCCGGCCGATTCAGCGATGTACGCCACGGCCAGCACGCGGGTGCAGGGGAAGCGCGCCGGCGACACGCTCACCGTTCGCGGCCGCCCGATTCTCTTCGGCGTCACGGTGCCGCGCGGCGCACCGCATGCGGCGGCAGGTGAGCGGTTCGTCGCCTTCCTGCTGTCGGAGGAGGGGCGACGGATCCTCCGACGCTCGCGCTTCGACGCGCTGGAGCGGCCCGTGCTCGTGGGCCGCGACGTACCGGCCCTCTTCAGCCAAGGCCCGCAGGGCGGGCCGGCGACGCCATGACGGCGCACGTTGTGCGTTGCATCACAAGCCGATTCGGCCGACCGTCACCGGAGCTTCGCGCGTGTCGCCTCACCGTACATTCCTCGACGAGCTCTCACGCCTCTGGAACGCCTGGGACGTAGTCCCGGCGTGGGGCGAGCGCCGCGTCGTCGAACGGCGAACCCTCGCGGACGCCCGGACACGCGTCGTGGACCGCCGGTTCCAGGATCGCCGGCGCGCGCGCGGCCTTCGCATCGCCCTGCCGCCTCGGCTCGCGCGCGGCTGGGTCGCCTTCGAGTGCGGCGGCGAACGCCGCCGCGTCGCGCCCATTCCCGACGGTTGGGACACGCTGCCGGAGCCGGGCCACGCGAGATTTGGCGCAATGCCGAGCAGCTCCGCTCGCCGCAAGCGCCTGGTGGAATAGGCGCGCCCGCAGGCAACGCATGCCGCTGCTGCCGTAACGCAGCGCGCAGCGCCTGCCGCCCCGTAGGGCCGCGTCCCACGCGGCCCGTCCCCGTAAGGCGCGAGCGCAGCACGCGCCGCCCTATCCCGGGTACCACCCTCCCCTGAACTCTCTCGTCAGATAGGCGTTCGCCTCGGGCATGTTGGTGACCTGCATCCCCGCGCCGTCGTACAGGATCTTTCGGCTCTGTCCCGCGCGCAGCGCCACGATGCCAAGCAGCATCACTTCGGTGAGCGCCGCGGCGTACTCGAACGGGCAGCTCGCCACCGCTTCGCCCTTGCACGCCTGCGCCCAGTTCACCTCGTGCGGCACTTCGATGCGCGGCAGCGACTTCGGCACCGCCGCCGCGCGTGCCGCTGCGGTGTCAGGATAGACCTTCGGGTTCTCGCCGTAGGTCTCGTACGTCAGGTAACCCTGCTCACCCACGAACACGCCGCCACCGCCGTCCTGGCGCGGCAGCTCGATGTCCTGCGAGAGCGCGGGCAGCAGCCCGCCGTCATACCAGACGAGTGACACTGGCGGCTGCGCCCCGCGTGCGGCGAACTCGTATCGCGCCGTCATCGCCAGCGGATACGCCCCCGGATTGGCCGGTGTGCCGCCCCACGGCGTGGACGACGCGATCACGCTCGTGGGATAACCGAGTCCGAGCGCCCAGTACGGCTGGTCGATCAGGTGCGCACCCATGTCGCCGATGGCGCTCACGCCGAACTCCGGCCAGCCGCGCCAGCTGAAGGGATGGTACACGGGATGATAGGGCACGTCGGGCGCCGGTCCGAGAAACAGGTCCCAGCGCAGTCCGGGCGGCGGCGTCTGCGGATTTTCCGCCATCGCCCGCAGGATCGCGTTGTCCACCGTCCGCATGCCCCAGCGCGGCGGCGGCGCCGGCAGCGATGGTGCACCCGCCGCCCCGAGTGCGGCAGCGGCGACAGCCGGCGTGGGCGGCACGGCCGGAGCGCCGAGCACCGGGCCCGTGATTGGACGCGGCACGTACGCGGGGCGGGGAATCCCCTGCGCCCAGTACCGCTGTGGGCGATCAGTCCACACGTGCACTTCTCTCACCGGGCCGATCACGCCAGCGGCGATGATCTCGTTGATCCGGCGCGTTCCCTCCATCGAGTGGCCCTGGTTTCCCATCTGGGTCACCGCTTTCGTCTCGCGCGCCATGCGCGCCAGGAGTCGCGCCTCGAACACGGAGTACGTCAGCGGCTTCTGCACGTAGACGTGCTTCCCCGCCGTCATCGCGGCGGCCGCAATCACGCCGTGCGTGTGATCCGGCGTTGCGATGACGACCGCGTCGATGTCCTTCTGCCGCTCGAGCATCACGCGAAAGTCCTCGTACTTGGCCGCTTTCTCGTACGCCGCCTTCAGGCGCAGCGACTCGGGGGACGAGCTGGTCTGCCCCTGCGGGGGACGCAGCCGGCCGGCGAGCGAGCGCTCGACGTACGGGAAGTCGGCATCGCACACGGCGACGATGTTCTCGCCCGCCTGCACGAGGACGTTCATGTTCGACATGCCCATGCCGCCGATCCCCACGAATGCCACGTTCAGCGTCCGACTTGGCGGGCGGTACCCGACGCCGCCGAGCACGTGACGCGGCACGATCATCGG
Source organism: Gemmatimonadales bacterium (assembly GCA_038319425.1). Lineage (GTDB taxonomy): Bacteria > Gemmatimonadota > Gemmatimonadetes > Gemmatimonadales > Gemmatimonadaceae > AG11. The sequence goes on along the minus strand of JBBQDE010000213.1, from coordinate 1,525 downwards.
CGCGATGGCGAGCGCGGCTGCAGCGCGCCCGGTATCGCGGACGAACGTGCGGCGGGAGATGGAGCTGCTGTCGTCGGCGTCCATGGCCTCTCCTGGGTGACGGATGGGGGGAAGTTGGGCGCGCGGCCGCCACATGGCCAGACGCGGCGCGAAGTGGCGGTCTGAATGGTGGATCGACAGCGCTGCATGGCGCAGATGGTGCGTTTGGGAGGGCGACCGTCCCACCCGCGGGCCACGCCCGCGCCCGCATATTACCGCACTGAGCGCAGCCATGAGACAGACTCGTCCTCGTACCCCATTCCTCTCCGCCTTCGTCGCGAGCGCTGCCCTGAGCGCCTGCGCCGGCAGCATCTCACAGCAGGAGGAAGTGCAGCTCGGCGCGCAGAACGCCGCGCAGATCAGCGCGCAGCTGCCCATGCTGAGCGATGCCTCGATCAACTCGTACGTGAACTCGCTCGGCAACACGATCGCGCGCGGCACGTCGCGCGCCGACCTCGCCTGGCATTTCGCCGTCGTGAACAGCGAGGTGATCAACGCGTTCGCGCTGCCCGGCGGCTACGTCTATATCAATCGCGGCGTGCTCACCACCGCCAGCAACGAGAGCGAGCTGGCCGGCGTTCTCGGTCACGAGATCGAGCACGTCGTCCGCCGCCATTCCGTGAAGCAGATGGAGCAGGCGCAGGGCGCGAACGTCGGCGTCGGCATCGCCTGCGCGCTCACGAATGTCTGCCAGAGCACGGCCGCGCAGGCCGCCATCCAGGTGGGCGGCACCGCGGTATTCGCGAAGTTCAGCCGCGGCGATGAAATGCAGGCCGATGAGGGCGGCTTCAACAATCTCATCAACGCCGGCATCAATCCGCGCGGCATGCTGACCTTCTTCCAGAAGCTCATGGCCGAAGAGCTGCAGAACGGCGGTGGCAACGCCAGCGCCTGGTTCTCCGATCACCCGGGTACCCAGGATCGTGTGGCCGACATTCAGCGCATGCTGAACGAGAACGCGAACCGACTCAGCGGCCTGCGTACCGACTCGCAGGGATTCCAGAGCATGAAGACGCGCCTCCGCCAGCTGCCCGCCGCTCCGCGCGCGACGCAGTGATTCGTGCAGCGTCCGGCGTCGTCACGACGCCGGACGCTCGTCGCCCTTCGTCGTCCACCGCTCGACCGCGTCGTGCAGGAGACGGATCTGTCGCGCGAGACGGTCGAGCCGGGCACGGAGAAGCGGCGTCACCCCGGTCTCGCGGATTCGCGCCTCTTCTGACGCGACCACCGACGGCAGCGGCGCGGGTGTACGCCCCTCCTCGACTGACGACGCGAGATCGCTCAACACCATCGTCGCGGTATCGGTGAACGGCCGCAGCTCCGCCGCGTCGGCGCCCGGCGTCGCGTGCCGCGCCAGCGCGAGCGCCGCGATGGACGCCGTGAGGCGGCGCGTGTAGGTGAGGAAGGTCATCGCGCTCGGCAGCCGCCCGCCCGCATCGTGCGACTCGCCCAGCAATCGCTGGAACGATTCCTCCGCGTTCACCGA
>JBBQDE010000212.1:0-5628 GCA_038319425.1 Gemmatimonadales bacterium | reverse complement strand
GCCTGGCGCCCGTGCGCGGGCTCTCCGTCGCGGCGCGCGCGCGCGCGGTGCTTCCATTGGTGCCCGTGCTCTTGCTGCGCGCCCGGCCTCCCGTCGTGGTTGCCACTCGCGTGCTCCCGTGTGCTGGTGGTGGGCCAGTGCCGGCTAGTTGCCGGCGACCGGCGGTGGGCCGCCGGGAGTCGTGCCCGACCCGGCCGTGCCGCTTCCAGCCGCACCAGTCGCACCAGTCGTGCCGCTCGCGGCCGCATGCCCGTCCGTCCCCTTCGGCGCGGCCGGCGTACTGGCCGCCGTGGTCGCGGCGTCCACGACGCGCGACGTCGCGCTCATGAGGTCGTCGGCCCTCGACTTCCCCGCCGCGGCCGCCCCGCTCAACACGCCCATCGCCCTGTTCATGAGTCCCATCGTCTCGGCGACCGCCGACGCGCTGACCTTCCCGGCCCGCAGCTTCTCCTCCATCGCGTCGGCGAACCGCGACAACGGATTCCCGGGCGCCGTGGCCGTCGCCCGCTCGGCGTACCTCGATTCCAGGAAGTCCACATAATCGAGCACCTGGTACCCGCGCTCGTCGGACAGGGAATCGAGCTTCTGGAGGAGCTTGTCGCGCAGGTAGGCGTTCATGGTTCGATCACGGAGTGGAAGCTGGCGGCGAAGTGCTCGGCCACCTCGCAGGGACGTGCGCGAGCGCACGCCCTCGAACGGATAAGCTCCGTCACAGCGCGGCACTGAGCAAGTGATTGCGAAAGCCGGGCCGGTGCACGACGAAGGGCGGAAACGCCGTGGCGTCCCGCCCTACCATGCGATGCTCGATCCGCCGCCACACCTTCAGCCGGTCCACCTGGACCGCTTTCCGCGCGCATCGATGTGCAGGTACGGCGTCCGATACCGGCGCGAAGTGTAGATCCCCAGCCCTCCCACGAGATCGGGATGGGCGCGCTCCACGCGATCCACGGCGAGCATGACACGGATCTCGTCGGTCATCGTGATCTTGCCGTCACCGTTCGCGTCGATCTGGACGTCGGCCGCGTCACCGTACTGGTGGCGGCTGTCGCTCGCCGCGCGGCGCACTTCGCGGTTGTGCGAGGGCGAGCGGAAGCCCGAGTGCACGTCGATGGCGAGCTCCGGCCGTGCAGCGCCGCCCAGGTCGGAGAGCACGAGCTCCAGCTTGTCGAGCAAACGCGGGTTCAGCGCGACGTACTTCGGCCACACGTTGTCCTGATCGTCGTGGGTCACGAAGTCGGCGAGCTTGAGGTGCTTGCTCAGCGGCAGGTCGAGCAGCTCCGGCCGCACCTCCACGAATCCCACCGGCACTTCGGGACGCCCGCGCTTCTGGCCCAGGCGCTCCGAGATGTACGTCCCGATGCGATAGCCGTTCAGCCAGTTGCCGAGCTTCCGGTCGAACGGCACCATCACGGCGAGCGTCGGCTCCGACACGATGGTGCGCGCCGAGTCGCGGACGATCGCGATGTGATAGAAGCCGGGGACCACTGGTGCGATGGGACGCTCCGTCGTGAGCGGCAGCGGCTCGCCGACCGCCATCGTATCGGCGACCCGCACCCACTGATACCGCAGCGCGTCCGCGTTGCCGCCGATGGCGAGGGGAAATTCAATCGGCGCGCCCGGCAGTGCGAAGCGCACCTTCACCTCGCCGCTCCGCCCGAACGCGTCAGCAGTGGGCGTGGCCGAAGGCCGCTCGAGCTCGGGAGCGATGGCGGCGGAGAGGCTGGCGAACGACGCGGTCGTGACATCGGCCGAATCACGATATAGCTGCGTTGCCCCGATGGCCGACAGACCGAGCAGGATGACGGCGCCGATACCGCTTCGCGACCGGCGCGCGCGGACCGGCCGCGTGCGGCGCCGGTCGACGAAGCCGGACGTCGCCGGGACGGTCACAGGAGACCCCAGCGGGCGCGGTTTCCACGCACGTCCACGTGCGCGAACGGCCCGTGCGACGACGTCGCCTTGTAGACGCCGACTCCACCCGTCACATCGGGATGCCGGCGCTCGACTTCGTCGGCGGCGTCCAGAATGACCTGTGCGTCGCGGTAGTCCACGCGCCCGTCGTGATTGAGGTCATCCATCCGTCCGTCGCCGTCGTTGTCCACGAAGACGTCGGCGGCATCGCCGTACATGTGGCGGCTGAGGGATGCGCGTCCGCCGGTCTCGCCGCCAGTCGCGTTGTACTGTGGCGTGCGGAATCCGCTCATCACGCTCATGTGCTGTACGGCATGCCCGTTCGCTTGCAGCTGGGCGATCACCAGCTCGAGTTTGTCCACGAGATCCTCGCGGAGCACGAGATACTTGGGCCAGGTGCGCTCCTGATCGTGGGTCAGGAAGTCGCGGAGCCGGAAGTGCTCGGACACCGGCGTATCCATGTTCTCGGGCGTGATCTCGATGAACCCCATCGGATTGCCGTATGTGCCACCGATCGGCCGCCCCTGCTCCGCCGGCCAGAAGCCGATGCGATAGCCGCCGATGCGCCCGTCGAGCTTCTCGGCGAAATCGCGGATCGTGATGACCGAGAACCGCTGCACGCCCGTGCTGTCCCTCACGTCGTGCACGCCGAGCGCGCGAACGGCGGTATCGCCGAAGAGGGCGGTAAAGAAGCTGAGGCGCTGGGAGGAACGCGGGACCTGACGGGCGAGGAGCTTGCCGCTCCGGCCGCGCAGGGAGTCGATCGTGGCGAGGAGACGGGCACCGCCCTCGTGCGGGCGGGTGGTCGCGTCGCGAAGGGCCGTCACCGGCGCGTTCAGCGCCGCGGCGACGCCATCGGCGACGGCGGTGGCTGCATCGGCGGTGCGCGCGGACCCGTCGGGGGCTCGCGCCACGAGGAGCGAGACGCCGGCGGCGGCAGCACAAAACAGGAGCGCGCGGCCGAAGCGGCGGCCGCGTGGAGCGAACTGCGACATAGGGGACTGCCTCCCTGGCAACCAGACGGACGGTGACCGATCGCCAACGTCTCTCGGCTTTGCGTGCTCCCGGGATCCGACTATGGGAGCGTGCCCTTGAAACAAGGAGCCTTCGCGGGGAGCGAAGGGTGGTGCGACGAGCTCGGAGCAACCTATCTGTGAAGAGGACGAACGGAAGCGGTGGTCGGCAACGGGTCGAATTGCTTGACTGGCCGTTCAATCAGTTTCGGATATATTGTTGGCGCCAATCCGCTTCCGAGGCCCGGAATCAGTAGATGTAGACCGGCGTGCCCACGTCGACCATCCCGTACAGCACGGCAATATCGTCGTTGCGGAGTCGCACGCAGCCGTGGCTGGCCGAACGGCCAATACTCGATGGATCGTCGGTACCATGAATCCCGTACCCGTCGCCCATCTCAAGCCGGTGGGTGCCGAGCACGCCCTTGTACTTCCGCTGGTTCGTGCCGAAGGGCGGGATCACCAGGTTGCCGCCCACGACGATCTCGTGCCCTTCCACGGCCGCTCCGAGCGGCTCTTGGTGGCCGTCGGCGTACCGGCGCACCACGTCGGTGCCGCTCACGGTGATTTCCGACCCGTCGCTGGCGGGGATCCCCTGCCCCCGATTCAGCCGAACGATGCCGAGGCCGCGCTTGCGCGCCTGTTCGACGAAGTGCCAGTCGGGGGGGATCCACGACGGGTCTTCCTCCTTGGCCTGCACCACGAGCCGGCCGCGGGGCGTCTCGAACTTCCACTGCGAACCGGCGCCGCCGCTCTCGAGCACCCGGCCGCTTCCCGTCGCCACCGGCGCCGTGAACAGCACGCTGTCGCGCAGCTTGTACCACAGCCGGTGATCCTCGATGCTCACGACGAGGTAGGGCTTCGTCGTCGGCAGGGCCGATTCGGAACCCGATGCGACCTTGGCCAGGCTGTCGTCCAGGGAGCCGCTGCTCTTCCGCACCTCGTCCAGCAGCTGGACGTTGTCGTTGAACACCATCCGGCTCACGTCGCGTTCGTGCCGCACCAGCGCCGTGCGCGCGAACAGCGCCGAGCTGGCGGCCATCAGCAGCAGCACGGCGCCGATGAGGCCCCAGGCCAGCATCCCGCCACTGCGAAAGAATCTCAGCAACCCCACATCGACCTCCGGTGCCGCGGCTGCGGCATCATTCGTAGAAGTACACTGCTACACCGGGACGGAGATTCGGTGCGATGGCCTTCAGGTCCGACGCCCGCACCCGCACCGCGCCCGGCAGCACGTACGCCGAATCGTTGAGCGGGCCAACGCTCGGGAGCGAGTAGATCACGGTCCCGCCATCGAGCGTGATGGCCGCGGGGCCAAGCGCCCCCTTGAGCGCTCCAGCGACAAGCGGGATGCCCCGATCCTGATAGACCCAGCTCGGCACCTGCCACGGGTCGGTTTCATCGAGCAGGCGTTCCACCGTCCGCTTTCCGCGCGGCGCGGCGATGTGGATGGTATCCGGTGGAGCCCCCACCCGCTTCTCCGGTCCGATCGTGATCGGCATCTCTCGCAGCAGCGCGCCGTCGCGCTCGAGGTACATCACGCCACTGTCGAGCGACACGCTGAGATGCAGCGTGGGATCCACCTTCGCCTGACGCTTGAACAGCTCCACCATCACCTTGAGCCGGTTTTCCTCCTGGGCCAGCAGCACGTCGGTTCGGCGACGCTCCACGTCGGTCATCGACCCACGGAGCTGCGCAGTCTCCCGCACGTAGCGGCGATAGCGCATGAACAGCCAGACGTCTGCGCTGAGGAAGATGAGCACGGCGATGGACATCGTGACGACGAGGCCCGGATAGCTGTGCCGGAACTCGCGCCACCCGACGCGTCGCCGGTCGGTGCGCATGCGTTCGAGATCCTTGCGGCGTCCAGGATCCCAGTCGTCGTGCGGTGGTGGCTGCGGCGGAGGAGTGGTCATCTCGTGCTGGGAGGCGGGAGGTGGGCGGGGCGGATCCGCCACGCAAGCGGTGCCGAGCCCGGCGGCGCCGTGGTCGGAGCACGCGCGAGCGGATACATTTCCCTCGTTCAAGCTCCCTCCCGCGCGTCCGCGCGCAAGCCCTCGTCATCTCCCGATTGCGTTCATGGCCGTGTCCTCCCGTCCCGCGCCGGTCGTGCTCCTGGTCCTCGACGGCTGGGGATATCGCGCCGAGCGCGAGGGGAACGCCATCGCGATGGCGACGGTGCCCACCTGGGACAAACTGTGGGCGCGCGCGCCGCGCACGCTGCTGGACGCGTCGGGCGAGGCGGTCGGGCTGCCCTGCGGCCAGATCGGCAACAGCGAGGTCGGCCACCTCAACCTCGGGGCCGGCCGGGTGGTGAAGCAGGATCTCGTCCGTATCTCGCAGGCGATCGCCGACGGCAGCTTCTTCCGCAACACGGTGTTCGTGGAGGCGTGCCGGCAGGTGAAGCAGAACGGCGGCACGCTGCATCTGGTGGGGCTCATTGGTACGGGCGGCGTGCACGCGATTGACACCCACCTCGTCGCGCTGCTGGACCTCGCCGAGAGGGAAGGGGTGCCGAAGGTGGCCGTGCAGGTGATGCTCGATGGACGCGACACGATGCCGCGCTCGGGCCTCGCGTACCTGGAGCAGCTGCTGACGCACGCCACGGGCCGAGCGGTGATCGGCAGCGTTGGCGGCCGCTACTTCGGCATGGATCGCGACCACCGCTGGGAGCGCGCCGAAAAGTGGTACCGGGCCGCGGTCC
>JBBQDE010000211.1:0-5628 GCA_038319425.1 Gemmatimonadales bacterium | reverse complement strand
CGTGGGTCGAGCGCCGAGAGCGCGAGGCGCGTGCCGAGTGGGACCGACCCATCGGCGAGGGCCGTCTCATAGTTGGCGGCGTACTGCGGGTAGCTCAGCTCCGCGAGGATCTCCCGGCAGAGGAGCGAGCGGTCCGCGGCCACGTCCGCGCCGGGCTTCGCCAGGCGGTCGGCGATGCGCTCGAGCCACGCGGTGGCGACGCTCGCGTTGGCCGACGGCGGGAGGGGGCGCAGCGGAAGAAACGGCATGGACGAAATGTGGCGGAACGGGCGCCTCTCGCGCCACTGCCCACGCGCCCCGCCGAAGCCGCAGGTCGCCGTTCGAGCTAGCTGTCTCCCGAGGGGGATGCGTCGGGCGCGGAGTCCGGCATCTCGCCCGGCTCGGGTGATGGCGGCTCGGTCGCTCGGGCTGCACGCCACGACGGCTGCTCCAGCAGCGACACGAGCGCCGAGGCCAGCTCGTCGCGCCCCTGGTTCGTCTCGGCGCTGAACGGGATCATCTGCTCATCCTCGAGACGCAGCGCGACGGCGATCTCGTGTACCCGCTCCGGGACTTCTCGCGGCCGCAGCTTGTCGATCTTCGTCAGCACCACCACCGTCGGCGCCTCGATCTCGGCCAGGAAATCGAGCATCTGCAGGTCCTCGTCCGACGGATGATGGCGCACGTCGAGCAGCTGCACGACGCCGCGGAGCGCGGGCGAGATGCGCAGGTAGCCCTCGATCAACGGGAGCCACTCCGCCTTGCGCGTCTTCGAGACCTTGGCGTAGCCATAGCCGGGAAGGTCCGCCAGCACGAAGCGGTCGTTGACCTTGAAGAAGTTGATCTCGCGCGTCCGGCCCGGCGTGTTGCTGACGCGGGCGAAGGCCTTCCGACGCACGAGCCGATTGAGGAGCGACGACTTCCCCACGTTGGAGCGACCGGCAAACGCCACCTCCGGCAGCTCGTTCGTCGGGCGCCAGCCCTCCGCCGTCGCCATCGGTCCGATGAACTCCAGCGTCTTGATGACGAGCGGATCCCGTGCGCCGCTGCCCGCTGGGCGGTCCGTCAATGTGCCACCATGGTCGGTACTTCGTCGTCGGCGAGCGCGATCACGCTGCGCGACAGCGCCACCGCCAGGACCTCGTCCATCGAACGCACGGGGTGGAATTTGATCCCCGCCTTCACTTCCGTCGGGAGCTCGTCCAGATCGCGAGCGTTTTCCTGCGGCAGGATCACGTGGGTGATCCGGTTGCGCAGGGCGGCGACCGTCTTCTCCTTGAGCCCACCGATACCGAGCACCCGGCCGCGCAGGGTGATCTCGCCCGTCATGGCCACGTCGCCGCGCAGTGGAATCCCCGTGAGCGCGCTGACGATGGCGCACGCGATGGCGATCCCCGCACTCGGTCCGTCCTTGGGCGTGGCGCCGGCCGGGATGTGGACGTGCAGGTCGCGCGTGCGCAGGAACTCCCGCTCCAGGCCGAGCGCACCTGCGCGCGCCCGCGCATAGCTCAGCGCCGCCGATGCCGATTCCTTCATCACGTCGCCGAGCGTGCCGGTCAGCTGAAGGCGGCCGCGACCCGGCACCACGCTCACCTCGATTTCGAGGACGTCACCGCCAACGCTCGTGTACGCGAGGCCGGTGGCAACGCCCACCTTGTCCTCGATCACGTTCGCCGACGGATCGAATGGCGCCACGCCGAGCATCGCCTGCAGCATCGCGGCGGAGACGACATCGTGCGGCGCGACCACGTCCGCCTCCGGCGCGGAGGTGGCGCGACGCTCGGCGCGCGCGCGCGCGAGCTTCCGTGACAGGCGCGCCAGGCGCCGCTCAAGCTCGCGCACGCCCGCCTCGCGCGTGTAGCCGTGCACGATCGCCGGGATCACCTCCGTCTCGAGCGTGACGGTGGCCGGCTCGATGCCATGCTGCCTGAGCTGTCGTGGCAGGAGGAACTGCCGGGCGATCGCGTACTTCTCCTGGTCGAGGTAGCCCGCGAGGCGGATGATCTCCATGCGGTCGCGCAGCGGCTCGGGGATCGTCGCGAGGGAATTCGCCGTCGTGATGAAGAGCACCTGCGACAGGTCGTAGTCCGCCTCGAGATAGTGATCGCTGAACGCGCGGTTCTGCTCGGGATCCAGCACCTCGAGCAGCGCGGCCGATGGATCGCCGCGGTAGTCGTTGCCGAGCTTGTCGATCTCGTCGAGCAATATCACCGGGTTCACCACCTCCGCGCGGCGCATCGCCTGGATCACGCGTCCCGGCATCGCCCCGATGTACGTGCGGCGGTGTCCGCGAATCTCGGCCTCGTCGCGCACGCCGCCGAGCGACATGCGCACGAACTTCCGCCCCATCGCGCGGGCGATGGAGCGGCCGAGCGACGTCTTGCCCACGCCCGGGGGCCCGACCAGGCACAGAATCGGTCCGTCCAGCCGCTCGACCAGCGACAACACGCCGATGTAGTCGAGGACGCGCTCCTTCACGTCGTCCAGCCCGTAATGGTCCTCGTCCAGCACCTGCCGCGCATGCGCCACGTCCAGCACGTCGTCGGTGCGCTCCTTCCATGGCAGGGCGGCGATCCAGTCGAGGTACGTGCGCGCCACGCCGGACTCCGGCGACATGGACGAGAGGCGCCGCAGACGGCGGAGCTCGCGGTGCGCGCGCGCGAGCACCGGCTCGGGCAGTCCCTTGGCGTCGAGGGCCGCGGCGAGATCGTCGGTGTCGTCACCGTCCTCGCCGCCCAGCTCGCGATGGATCGCCTTCAGCTGCTCCTGCAGGTAGAACTCGCGCTGGTTCTGGAAGAGCGAGCCGCGCACGTCGTCGTCGATCTTGCGCTCGAGCTTCAGCAGGTCGATCTCGCCGCGCAGCATGTCGCCGATCGACTGGAGCAGGGCGGGGAACTCCGCCACTTCCAGCAGCGCCTGCCGGCGGTCGAGGCGGGTGCCGAGATGCGCGGCCATCCCGAATGCCTGGCGCGACGGCGACTCCGCGCTCTGGATCAGGGTCACCAGCTCCGTCGGGAGCCGGCGGTGAAGCGACACGTACTCCTCGAACATCGAGACCGCCCGCCTGAGGTGCGCCTCGCCATCCGCGTCGTCGATCGCGAGCGCCGGCATCGGCTCCACCTGCGCGCGCAGGCACTCGCCGCCCGGCACGTAGCGCGTCACCCGGGCGCGGGCGAGCCCTTCCACGAGGAGCTTGACGGTGCCAGTGCCCAGCCGGGTGAGCTGGCGAACCCGCGCCACGACCCCGACGCGGTAGAGATCCGCTGCGGCCGGCTCCTGGATCTCCGGGTCGCGCTGCGCCACGAGCAGGACGAGCCGGTGCTCGTCGTTGGCTTCGTCGAGCGCCGCGAGCGACGCCTGCCGACCTACGAGCAGCGGCATGACGACGAACGGAAAGAGCACCACGTCGCGCAACGGCAGCACCGGAAGGCGCTCCGGCGTGACCAGGGGTTCGCCGTCGAGAGGGAAGGAGGGCATGCACCTAAGATAGTCGGGCTCTGAACGGCGGGTGTGACGGCGTTCTGAACTGCGGCTGGGACGGCGCGGTGGAGGTTGTACAGGGTAAAGGGCATCAGGTACGAGGTACCTGGTACCCCTCGGTAGATGTCTGCCCGGCCATGGCACGTACCTGGTACCATGTACGCGATGCGTTGTACAACCTGCGCCGCCAAAAAACGAAGGGCCGCCCCGAAGGGCGGCCCTCAACGCCGTCAAAACGCGCCGGCAAGAAGACTTACGCCTCTTTCTTTCTCTTGGTGGGCGCCAGCTCGAGCAACGGCGCCGTCCCGTTCAACACCGACGACTCCGTGATCTTCACCTCCACCACGTCCTCGCGCGTCGGCAGGTCGAACATCACGTCCGTGAGCAGTTCCTCGAGGATGGCCCGCAGGCCGCGCGCGCCCGTGCCGCGCTTGAGCGCCCTTTGCGCGATCCCGCGCAGCGCCGACGGCTCGAAGGTGAGCTTCACCTCTTCGAGGTCGAACAGCTTGGAGTACTGCTTCGTGAGCGCGTTCTTGGGCTCCTGGAGGATGCGGACCAGCGACTCCTCATCGAGCCCTTCGAGCGGCACGGTCACGGGCAGGCGCCCGTCGAGCTCGGGGATGAGCCCGAAGCGCAGCAGGTCGTCCGGCTCCACCTCGGCAAACGCGTTCTTCGAGAGCGTCGCGACCTTTACCGGATCGGTCTCCACCTTCGAGAAGCCGATCTGCCGGCGCCCGGTGCGCGCCTCGATGATCTTCTCCAGCCCATCGAACGCCCCGCCGCAGATGAACAGGATGTCCTTCGTGTTGATCTGGATGTACTCCTGCTGCGGATGCTTGCGCCCGCCCTGCGGTGGCACGCTCGCCACTGTCCCCTCGAGGATCTTGAGCAGGGCCTGCTGCACGCCCTCGCCCGACACGTCGCGCGTGATGCTCGGGTTCTCCGACTTGCGCGCGATCTTGTCGATTTCGTCGATGTAGACGATGCCGCGCTCGCATTCGGCGACGTTGAAGTCACCCGCCTGGAGCAACCGGACGAGGATGTTCTCCACGTCTTCGCCCACGTACCCCGCTTCGGTGAGCGTCGTGGCATCGGCGATCGTGAACGGCACGTCGAGAATGCGGGCCAGCGTTTGCGCGAGCAGGGTCTTGCCCACGCCGGTCGGGCCGATGAGCAGAATGTTCGACTTGTCGAGCTCGACGTCGTCTTCGCGGACCGATGCCGAATTGATGCGCTTGTAGTGGTTGTAGACCGCGACCGCCAGCGCCTTCTTGGCCCGCTCCTGGCCGATGACGTAGCCGTCGAGCGTGTCCTTGATCTCCTGCGGCGTCGGAACCTGGGTGATCGCTTCCGCGACCTCGCGCTCCTCGTCCTCGGCGAGGATCTCGTTGCAGAGCGCGATGCACTCGTTGCAGATGTAGACGGACGGGCCGGAGATGAACTTCCGGACCGAGTCCTTCGACTTCCCGCAAAACGAGCAACGGAGGTGTTTGTCGTGCGACATGGCGATGACTCTGCAGGAGGCGCACGCCCGGATGCAGCCGGGGCGAGGTAGGGTGACCGAGGTTAACTGTCGAGTCGGACCCGGTCAAGCAATAGACGAGCAGGGCTCGTGAATGTTTTCACGAGCCCCGCATATTGGAGCTCAGGTTTTCGACGCGGCCTGCGCGGCGATGATCTCCGGAGCGACGATCTCGCCACGGTTGCTGATGACGTTGTCGATGAGGCCATATCCCTTCGCCTCTTCCGCCGACATGAAGAAGTCGCGCACCATGTCCCGCTCGATCTGCTCCACCGGGCGGCCAGTGTGCTTGCTGTAGATCGTGTTGAGCTGATGGCGCAGGAAGAGGATCTCCTTCGCCTGGATTTCGATGTCGGCCGCCGTCCCCTGCACACCGCCCGACGGCTGGTGGATCATGATCCGCGAATGCGGCAGCGCGCTGCGCTTGCCCTTGCGGCCGGCCGCGAGGAGGAAGGAACCCATGCTCGCCGCCAACCCCATGCAGATCGTGTTCACCGGCGCCTTCAGGTACTGCATCGTGTCGTAGATCGCGAGCCCGGCGGAGACGCTGCCGCCCGGCGAGTTCACGTACACGAAGATGTCGCGCTCCGGGTTGTCCGCTTCGAGAAAGAGCAGCTGCGCGATGATGATGTTCGCGACGTCGTCGT
>JBBQDE010000210.1:0-5646 GCA_038319425.1 Gemmatimonadales bacterium | reverse complement strand
CTGCTCCACGAGCGCGCCCTGCACGCTGGCCAGGAGCTCGTCGTCGGGCACCGCCTCCGCGGCACGCGCCAATCCGCCGGCAAAGGCGCGCGCGACCTGCTCGTGGTGACGAGGCTCGGCCAGCCAACGCGCGGAGCGCTCGCCCAGCTTCATCCCGGCGAGCTGGCGGCTGATCACCTCGCGCCCGAGGAAGTTGTTGCCGACGAAGTTGCCCAGGCTGCGACCGATGCGATCCTTGCGATGGGCGACGATGGCGGTGTGCGGGATCGGGATGCCGAGCGGATGCCGGAACAGGGCCGTGACGGCGAACCAGTCGGCGATGCCGCCCACCATCGCCGCCTCGGCCGTGGCGCGAATGAGCCCCACCCAGAAGGGGGAAAGCGCCGGGTAGAGGTGCCGCACCGCGGCGGCTGCCACGAACACCAGGGAGAACGCCGCGAGCAGCGCCGTGGCCCGGCGCCGCATGATACCGTATTGGATTGCCTTCTCGGTGTCGTCGCGCACGACCAGCATCGAAGAAAAATATCGAGCGACGCGGTGTGGCGCCCGCCGCGACCGGGTCAGTACGGCACGATGTCCACCACCGGCTTCACGTGCAGGTACGACTCGATGATCTTCGACACGAGCGTCGCCGTGGTGGCACCCTGGAAGGGCACGTACTCGAGCATCATCGCCACGACGATCTTCGGGTCGTCGGCCGGTGCGAAGCCGACGAACCAGGAGAAGTTGAGCTCCTTGCCGTTCTTGTCGAACTTGCGGCTCTGGGCGGTGCCGGTCTTGCCGGCCAGGACGACACCCTTGATCTGCGCGCGCGCGGCGGTCCCTGTCTCGACGACGTTGGCGAGGGCGGCGCGCAGCCCCCTGAACTGCTCGGCGGTGAGATTGAAGATCTTCTTGCGGTCCGGCGCGATGTGCGCGACTTCCGGGCGCGCGGCCGTCCCGTCGGTGGCGAGCGCGGTGTAGAACCGCGCCATGTTCAGGATCGTCTGCGCGTTCTCACCCTGGCCAATCGCCAGGTTGAGCACGACGGACGACGTCCATCCCCGCCGGCCATACAGCCGGTTGAAGTACTCCTCCGTCTCCGGCCACTGCGGGCGACGCTCCTCGGGCAGGTCGATTCCCGCCTTCTCGCGGAAGCCGAGATCCACGCCACCGGCGAGCAGACGGGTGAGGCCGAGCCTGATGCCCAGCTGATAGAAATACGTGTTGCACGACTTGGCGATCGCCTCGGCAAGCGACAGGCTGCCATGCTTGCCGTCGCAATGGAAGTAACGCGAGCCGTACTGGAGGCCGCCCGTGCAGGTCACCGGCATGTGCTCGTCCATGCGCACCACGCCCAGCTCCAGCCCCGTGACGGCTGTCGCGATCTTGAAGGTGGACCCCGGCGGGTACTCGCCCTGCAGCGCCTTGTTGTAGAGCGGGCGGCGGGGGTCGGCGCGGAGCGAGTCCCAGTACTCGGCCGGGATACCGCCGACGAAGCGATTCGCGTCCCAGCTCGGCGCGCTGTAGAGGGCGAGCACGCCACCGGTCTTCGGGTCGAGCGCGACGACGCCCCCTTGCAGCGTGTCGCCGAACAGGCTGGCCGCAACGCGCTGGAGGTCCATGTCGATGTTGGTCTGAAGTGCCGGCGCGGCAACCGGCGCGAGATCCGGGCGGGCGCCGGTCTCGTGCACGATGCGTCCCCGTGCATCGATCTCGACGAACTGGCTCCCCTCCTGACCGTGGAGGATGTTCTCGTACTCCTTCTCGAGCCCCTGCTTGCCGATCTGCTGGCCGGCCTTGTAGTCGGCGGTGTCCTTCAGCCTGGCGAGCTCCGTCTCGCTGATCTCGCTGACGTATCCGACGAAGGGCGCCACGATCTCGCCGTCGGGATAGAACCGGCGGGGGGCGCTCTGGATGATCAGCCCGGGGAACTGCGTGCGATGCTCCTCGAGCACGCTCACCACGTCGAACGACGCGTCGGGAATGACGACGGCCGGCCGTCCCGGTGACCGGCGAAAGCGCCGCAGTGCCTGCTCGACCTGACCCGGCGTCATGTTCACCGCCTGCGCGAGCCGCGTGAGCGCCACGCGCAGGGAGTCCTCCTTCGGCGCCAGCAGCGACACCGAATAGCCGATCACGTTGTCGGCGATGACCTTGTGATTGCGGTCGTAGATCACACCCCGCGGGGCGGGGAGTGGCAGCTCGCGCAGGCGATTGGTCTCCGCCTGCATGGCGTATTTCTGGTGCTGCACGACCTGGCTGCGGAAGAATCCGGCCGTCAGGAACAGCAGCATCCCGGCGATCATCACCGTGGCGCCGATGGCGCGCCGATGGATGTCGTTGGGGTGAAAGCTCACGTGCGACCTCGGGTGTGCGAACCGCTCCGGCGATGAAGCCCGCCATTGCTCAGCTTCTGGTACACCGCAGCCTTCGCGAATGCTGGGCCGTCGCGGATTCCGAGCTATCCCTGTCCGTCTCCGTTTTCCAGGGAGCGCCACATGTACCAACACGCGGTGGTGGCGTGCGGCCGCCACCGCTCGCCCAGCCGGAGCACGTCCTTCGGCGTCGGCCGCTTCTTCAGGCCGTATGCCCGCTGCATGGCGTTCTGGATGCCGAGATCCAGCTCGGGGAGGACGTCGGGGCGGCCGAGGCGGAACATGAGGAACATCTGCACGGTCCAGCGTCCGATCCCTTTCACCTGGATCAAGTGCTCGATGACCGCGTCGTCGGGCAGACGCCCCAGGTGAGCGAGTGGAAGCGTCCCATCGACGACGCGGGCCGACAGGTCGCGCAGGTAGCCGATCTTCTGCCGGGACAGTCCCGCACCTCGCAACGCCTCGTCGCTGGTCGCGAGCACCAGATGCGCGCGCGGCCGCTTGTTGGGATAGAGCTCGCGGAACCGGCGATGGATGGTGCCGGCAGCCTTGCCCGACAGCTGCTGGTACACGATGGCGCGGACGAGCGCGTCGTAGTGCGTGCCGGTGCGGCGGGGCGCCGGCGGCATTGCGCGGACCCGCGCGATGATGCCGGCCAGGACGGGATCCGCACGGCGGAGATGCGCGAGCGCGGTGGGATGACTGGAGGCCATGCAGGAAGATATCGCGGCCTGAACCCGCGGGTCAGGCGGACCCTGCGGGGAGCGGCGAAGCGCGCTACCATATGGCAGGTCTCGCACTCACCAGAGGATCTCATGCTCGACGCCAGCCTCCGCCCCCGCCGAAACATCGCGGCCGCGCTCGTTGCTCTCGCGCCGCTTGCTGCCTGTTCGCCCGCCGTCTCGATTCCGCCCACCCCGGTGGGAGCCATCCCGGCCACGACGCTGCTGGTGCGGCTCGGGGCGGACACGATCGGCGTGGAGCAGTACACGCGCACGCCGACGCGGATGGAAGGGGTGCTCGTGCAGCGCTCTCCTTTTACGACGATCGCACGCTACAGCGTCGACGTCGGTGCCAACGGCGCTCCCGTGCGCGCCGAGTACTCGCTGCGGCGGGGCGACGGCACGACGATCACGGGGCAGATGCAGTCGCTCTCGGTCCGCTTCGCCGCTGATTCGATCACCTTCGTGGGGCATCGCACAGTCGGCGACACCACGCGTGCCACTGCCGAGAAGGGCGAAGTGCTTCCGTACCTGAACGGTTCGTACGGCCTGTTCGAGCTGGCGCTCGCGAGGCTGCTCCGATCGGGGCGCGACAGCACCACGTTCGCGATCGTGCCGCTGAGCTGGGGCGCGCGCGGCACCTTTCCCATGCCCATGAAGCTCATCACCGGCGACTCGGCCCGGATCTCCTGGTTCGGATACCCGCTCTACGTGCGTCACGACGCGCGCGCGAACATCCTCTGGGTCGACGGGAGCCACAGCACCATCAAGGTGCGCGTGGACCGGGTGCCCCTGATGCAACTCGATACGCTCGCCGGCGTCTGGTCGGCGCTCGACTTGTCCGCGGGCGTGCTCGGTCCCGTGTCGACGCGCGACACGACGCGTGCAACGTTCGGCAACGCGCACGTGTGGGTGGACTACGGCCGGCCGGCACTGCGGGGCCGGGACGTCTGGGTGAACGGCGTGCTGGGCGACACGCTCTGGCGCACCGGCGCCAACGCCGCGACGCAGCTTCGCACGGATGCGGACATCACCATTGGCGGCGCGCCGGTACCCGCGGGCATCTACTCCCTGTGGACGCACGCCACGCGCGGCGGCTACGAGCTGATCATCAACAAGCAGGCCGGCCAGTGGGGCACCGAGTATCATGCCGATCGCGACCTCGCGCGCGTTCCGTTGCGCGAGAGCGTCGCGCCGTCCCTGACGGAGCGCTTCACCATCGCACTCGATCCGCCGGGCGCCCTCGTCATGACATGGGGCACGAAGCAGCTCCGCGTTCCGATCAGTGCGCGGTAAGGTCGCGCGGCGGGAGAACATCGTGAGCCGGCTGTTCAACTACTTCTTCAAGGGGATCGTCTTCCTCGCGCCGTTCGCGCTCACGATCTACGTGTGCGTGCGGGTGTTCACCACGATCGACGGCTGGCTGGGCATCCCGATTCCCGGCGTCGGCTTCGTCGCCACGGTCGTGCTCATCACCCTGTTCGGCTACCTCGCGCAGGGCTTGTTGACGCGCAGCGTGTTCGGCGTGGTGGAGCGGGTGCTCGACCGGCTGCCCTTCGTCCGCCTCCTCTATTCGTCGACGAAGGATCTGTTGAACGCGTTCGTCGGCGAGCATCGGCGGTTCGACAAGCCGGTGACGGTGGAGCTGTACCCGGGCGGGCCGGGACTCGCGCTGGGCTTCGTGACGCAGCAATCGCTCGCCACGATGGGCATGAGCGATCACGTCACCGTCTACCTGCCGCAGTCGTACAACTTTGCCGGCCAGCTGTTGATCTTCCCCACGACGGCGGTGCGGCCGCTCGCCGCGGACAGCGCCGACGTGATGGCGTTCATCGTGTCCGGAGGTGTCACGGCGCTGCCGGCGGCACGGGTGGCGCCGGCAGCGAATTCAGGCGAGCCCTGAACTCGCGATAGGACGACACGTCGCGCGCGAGCCCATCGAGCCGCGCCGGGTCGAGCGCGGAGATCAAGCGCTCGGTGTTGCGGATCCGGTCCTCCTCCAGCGGATGCGACGCGAAGAAGATCTCGATCGCCATGGGCGACGCGCGGCGTTCCGCGATGAGCCGCTCGAACAGGGCGGGAATCCCCTCGGGATCGATGCCGGCGCGGATCACGTTCTCCACCGCCTCGGAGTCGGCCTCGGCCTCATCCTGCCGGCTGTATCGCGCGAACAGCGCCGCGCCACCAACCTGGATCGCCGCCTGCGCGACGTTGTTGTCGCAGATTCGCGTGAGCGTGCAGGTCAGGGTCACGGCGATGTTCGCGCTCCGCGCCTTCGTCATCTGCTGGGCTGAATGGCGCAACACGACGTGACCGATCTCGTGGCCGATTGCGCCCGCGAGCTCGTCGAGCTTCTGCGCTCGATCGATGAGGCCGCGGTTGACGTACACGAAGCCCCCTGGCAGCGCGAAGGCATTCACGTCGGCGCTGTTCACGACGAAGAAATGCCAGTCGAGATCGGCGCGCGACGTCGTCCGGGCGATGGACAAGCCGAGCTGCTCGACGTAGTCGGCGATGACGCGATCCTGTACGAGCGGCAGGCGGGCGTTGATCTGCTCGGCGTTCTG